>JAIRZD010000055.1 GCA_031267415.1 Holosporaceae bacterium | reverse complement strand
GAAGAATACGTGGAGAAGGTTTCCTATCAGTAATAATGGCGCTGTCTGTTATAATGGACAAGTTATAAAGGAGAAGGAGGCGTCTGGAACGGTAAGGCTGGCTGATGAGAAAAGAGATTGGATTTTCACCAATTCTACCGGTACGGTTACCATTAGCGGGCTTTTTATCAAAAATCGTCTGCAGTTATTGAAAGGCGTTACGGTTTCTTACCGTGACGGGGGATTCTTCTATGGTTTGAGTCTACCGGAGGCCGCAGGGAATACCAATCCTGATATTGATATCTCCTCGCAGTGGATTAACGATATTCCACGATGGCTGGTTAGTGGTGACAAAAAGACTGAGAATATTTTGCTCGCTGGGGTGGGCGGCCCAGGTGGCAATGCCTCTTCTGTTTCCCATGTGCTGCTGTTTTCAAAAGCCCAGAATAGTTTCAGTTATTTTGGATCGGTGCATCGTTATTCGAGATGTAATAATTGTAATAATATAGTTGTCCCGAATGGTGATGGGCTTATGATAATAGAAGGCAAGAAAGGTGATGATGAGTTGGTAGTAAACAGAGGCCGCTTTAAAAACGGGGAGTTGGTTAGTGGGACGACAGCAAAAGTTACGAGAACAAAAGTTACGAGAAAAAAATAGATTTCGTTCTTTGGCTTTGTTCGTAGTTGAGAGTGGGGGGGCGAGAAACTGATCCCCGGAGCTGGGTGTTTCCGCTCTCCTGTGGAGCGTTGGGTCTTTATTTTTTTAAGGAGTTTATTATGAAATTGTTTGCAGTATTTATTTGTGGTTCGTTGCTTCCATTGTTGGAAGCGAATAACAGTACGTCTTTGCAGCTGAAGGCGGTTATTGATCCTGTTGTTAATATTATCAGAATCGATAACGAGGACGAGGAACTAGATGTGCTAAAGGGGCCGTCAGCTAATTTTTCGATTGTTTCCAATGGCGGGAAGGGGGCGGAAATAGTATTCAACACCGCTCACAACTGGCGGTTGCAAAAGAGTGACGATGAGAGCAAGGTAATAGAGTATAAGTGCTTGGTTGATAGCGAGGAGCTGGACACGTCGTCTGGAACAGGCACGGTGAGCGTAGCGGAAGACAAGTTCGATGGTTCCAGATACAACTTCAAGGCGTCTTTCCATGTTAAGGATTCCGACATTACATACGAATCCGGCAGTTATGCTGATACGGTGAATATTTCGGTTAACTCATTGGGTTAGGCGGAAAAGAGGGGCACCTTACTTTACTATCCAGTTGCGCTCGGTTCGAAGCCATTTCTATATCCCCAGAATGGCTTCGCAGTATTCTCGGGCGCTAAACTGTTTTAGGTCTTGTATTTTTTCGCCGATGCCTATGGCTAAAATAGGGATCTGGTATTTTTTTACAATAGATAAGATGACGCCCCCCTTGGCAGTTCCGTCTAGTTTTGTGACTATTATACCGTCTACTCCTATTTTGTTTAAAAAAGTATCGGCCTGCGAATGTGCGGCTTGTCCCGTTAATCCATCGATGATTAGCACCGTTTTGCATTTTGTATCTGGTACCAATTTTGCTGTGACTCGTTTGATTTTTTCCAATTCCGCCAGCAGATCGTTACGATTTTGCATTCGTCCGGCTGTATCAACAATGACAATGCTGTTGCCGTTGTTTTTCGCCCTTTCAATGGCAGAAAAAACGACGCCGGCAGCGTCCGTCTTTCCTCTTTCCAGATGGATATCGACATCGATTTTTTTTGCCCAGTATTCCAGCTGTTCCATTGCAGCGGCGCGAAACGTATCAGCTGCTACCAGCAGAGGCCTATGTCCTTTTTCCTTGAAAAGGCTTGCCATTTTTGCCGCCGTGGTAGTTTTTCCGTTACCATTTACGCCAATCATCAAAACGACTTCCGGGGCAGATATAGATGCTGATGCCGATAATTCCTCAAAAAAATTACGTTCGTAGGGTTTTAGCAAGCCGGTCATTTCCGTTGCTAAAAATTGCAATACTTCCAAATTAGAAGAGTCTTTGGAGAATTTTCTATGTGCGATTTTAGATGAAAGTTCAGCAGATGCTTCAACGCCCACGTCTGCCATCAGCAGTGCATCTTCAATTTCCTGGGCAAAATGTTCATCTATCTTTCGGCCTGTCAGCGACCGAGCTATGACTTCCGAAGTCTTTTTTAGAGATGATTTTATTTTAGAAAAAATTCCCACAAACCCCTCAGCCATTAACCTTTACCGGACGGCCAATTATATATGTTTTCTCGCAATCTTCGCAATCAAACAAATATGCTTCGCCGGGAACCAACTTTTCTCGGGACTTTATTTGCAAAAAAGAGTTAGTTTTTGCAAAAAATTCGCTTTCAGCCAGCGCGGGGCTGGTTTTACCAATAAATTCTAGCATCTTTTGCCTTCCCAGTGCCTTGGCCAAGGTTCTAAGCTCCAGTGCCCTGGACAGACATACCCTGCGAGGCACCTGCGGCATGGCGTAGGCAGGCGTCGCGGGGCGAGGGGAAAATGGGAAGACGTGAGCCAGCGATACATGGGCGTTTTGCAATAGCTTTTTTGTATTTTCAAACATTTCATCGGTTTCGGTGGGGAATCCTGTGATGAGATCTGCTCCCAGTACCACATCAGGCCGCAGCGCCAGTATTTTCTCATTAATTTCAACGACTTGCTCCGCAGTATGGCGCCGCAGCATCCGACGCAGTAGGAGATTATCACCGGATTGAATACTTTCGTGCAAATGAGGCATTAGCCGCTCTTCGCCGGCAAAAATCTTTAGCAGCTCGTCGTTCATATCCGCAGGATCTAGAGAAGATAACCTTAGTCTTTTTAGTTGGGGGATTTGTTTCAGCAAAAACCTTATTAATCCTCCCAGACCACCGCTGTAGGAGGAAATATTGACTCCCGTAAGGACGATTTCCCGGTATCCCTTGGCTAACATATTTTTTGCGCGGGCGACTATATCTTCCGGCGAAAAACTCACACTCGGTCCACGGGCTAGCCGTACGACGCAGTAGGTGCATTTGTGATCGCAGCCGTTCTGGATCTGCAAAAAACCCCGGATTCGATTTTTGTAAGTTTTTGAAACGGCGTCTTTGGCTAAAGGCAATTGACCGGCGGCATATTTTTCATATGCGGTTCTGGATAATTTCATTTTATTGGAAATTATGCCAACTACGCCGTTCATTTTTAGATAAAATTCAGGATGCAGTTCCGATGCACAGCCGGTTAAAATGATTTTTATGTTTTCGTCGGATTCGAAGAGGCTACGAATGGTTTGCTGCAGCTTTCTTTCGGCCTCTGCCGTTACGGCACAGCTGTTGATGATTGTATAGGTTTCCAATCCTAGCTCCGCAGCGAATTCGCATATGGTTTCGGATTCGCAAGCGTTTAGTCGGCAGCCGAAGGTAATTACACGCTCTTCCTTATTCATGTATGATATTCTCTATGCGCATCAATCAGAGTGGTTTTTTGCTAAATATCAGAACGATATTACCAGTTAATTCTAAAATTTCCCCGATGGTGATGGGGGAAATATCATTTTTCCCCTGTGCCAGATAGAAACGAAAGCCCTCTGCGTGTAATTGATCTAGTTCACTTTCCACATCCACATTCTTGGCAGCTTCTTTTTTCTGAAATGTGACTACCACCACGATATTTGGGGACTCATTGAGTATTTTCATGGCGCCACCCAGGATTAAAAACTCCAGTCCGGGAATATCTATGGCCAGAAGATTGACAGATCCAGTTTTCCCCTGGATCTCGTGGTCCAGAGTACTACAGCTGACCCGCAGCAATTGCTTCTTTTTGGTGGAGTTCGTACCATTTTTCTTCTGGCGATCTTCCGCAACTTCAAAATAGTCCTCGATGTCGCAGTCTCCTTTGGAGCTGGAGACGGCCACACTCTTTAGAATGCACACGGATTCTAGATCATTTATAATGATGTTCTTGCGCAGATATGGGAATATAAAACTATTTGGTTCCAGGCAATATACGATACCGTTTTTGACTTTTTTCCCCAGCAGTACCGAGTTATAACCAAAATATGAGCCTACCTCCACCACCACATCATTGCTGCGACATAGCTCCAGTATGGTGTCGGAGAACACGGAGTTTACCATGCCAGATACCCGCAGATGTTTCCCCAGCAGGGGATCATTTTTTTTCACCAGAAGTGGGCTTCCATCCTTTGTGCAGGTGATAACAATGCCGTTTTTGAGGGTTACTTCTCCTCTGAGTATCGGAATTAAATTTTCCACCGTCTGGGATTTTTCCAGAATAACCACTCCACCGAATAGAAAAACAGCAATTACTACCAGAAGATAGATATGCTTGTTTTTAGTAAAAAGATCGTCTATTGACAATTCAACGCTCTCCCATCATCTAGCGCACTAGCGCAGCGGATCCGACTGGCTCTAGCTCAGTGCTTTTACCACATCTTCCGTCGTTTTTTTTGCATCTCCCAGCAGCATAATCGTATTCTGGGCATAGAACAGCTGGTTATCGATGCCGGCATAGCCAGATCCCATTGATCGTTTTAGAAAAATAACGATCTTCGACCGTCCAACGTCCAGAATTGGCATTCCGTATATGGAGCAGGTCGGATCGTTGCGGGCTGCTGTATTGGTGATGTCATTGGCGCCCACGACATAGACGGCGTCGCAGGAGACAAAATCTTTATTTATTTCATCCAGTTCAAAAACATCCTCATGGGAAACGTTGGCTTCGGCTAGCAGTACGTTCATGTGTCCCGGCATGCGTCCGGCCACCGGATGAATAGCATATTTCACCGAGATATTATTTTTCAGCAGCACATCACTCATTTCCTTAACGGCGTATTGGGCGTGGGAAGTTGCCATGCCATATCCGGGAACAATTATTACCGAGCGTGAATTTTTCAATATAAATGCCACATCCTCGGCTGATCCACTGTGATAGTTTTTGGATTCTGCTGGAATAAGTATGTTTTTTCCTTGGACTTCGGGCTGCTGATCGTAGGCAAACATTACCTGCAGCAGTGATCGATTCATGCCCCTGCACATTATATAACTGAGGATGGCGCCGCTGGCTCCAACCAGAGCTCCGGTAATGATTAGCAAGTCGTTCTGCATGGTAAAACCTATGCCGGAGGCTGCCCACCCGGAATAGGAATTCAGCATCGATACCACCACCGGCATATCTGCTCCGCCCACCGGGGCAATCAGCGTACCGCCGATAATAAATGACCCCAGGGCCAGTAGAACAAGTGTGGTGGCGTTGCCGGATTCCACAAAGCAGACACCCAGCCCCAAAATGGCGGCACCCAGAATGCCATTGGCGCAGATCGGAATATTTGTCTGTCTATAAATTCCCTCTAGTTTTAGAAACGCCACCAGGGATCCGCTGAAAGTGATGGCTCCGATGGCGGAACCAATGCCGATTTCCAACAAACTGCTTTTCCTTATGCCATTTATGCCGAATATTCCAAACAATTCCGGCGCCCAGTAGGCCGAGAAAGCAACCAGCACCGCCGCCAATCCCACAAGGCTGTGAAAGCCCGCCACCATTTGGGGGAGTGATGCCATCGATACATTTTTGGCCAAAATCACGCCTATGCCGCCTCCTATGGAAATGGCAATTAACGAGAAAAGGATATCCGATGTGCCGACGGAAATATATGAGCCCAGCACGGCAAGCAGCATGCCGATAATCCCGCACCAATTCCCGTAGTAAGCGCCAGATGGAGACGATAGTCCCTTCAGGGCGAAAATAAAACAAACGGCAGCCAGGAGATAAATTACATCAGTCATCACGAAATACCCTACTTTTTCCGAAACATATCGAGCATTCGATGCGTCACCATAAATCCACCGAAAATATTGATGGACAATAGTATAATGGCCATGAATCCGAAGAATCTAGGACCGTTGCGCAGGCTCTGGGAGGCGGCAGCTATCGCCCCTATCACAATTACGCTGGAAATCGCATTGGTAACCGCCATTAGTGGTGCATGCAATGCTGGCGTAACCCTCCAAACCACGTAATATCCTAAAATACATGCCAATACAAATACGGTGATTCCGTGGATTCCAGACGACGATGGGGCGCCTCCATTGCAAGCTATGCTCCAGCAAAATGCGAAATCATCAAAAATATTCGGAAACCGAAAGTCCATGCCCTACTCCAAATGCGAAAAACATTCCTGGTTCAGCTGTGCAGTATAACAAAAAAAACTTAAATGTTAGTAGATAAAAATTTATCTGCATCAAGAGCAGCCATACAGCCCTGAGCCGCTGCGGTTATGGCTTGCTTATAGACATCGTCGCACACATCTCCGGCGGCGAAAATTCCGGGAACTGACGTTGAAGTTCCGGCAAATGTGACTATTCCTCCATTTTTATCCAATTCCAGCGCGCCAGTAAAAGCCGATGTTGCCGGGCTATGGCCAATGGCCACGAAAACACCATCCACAGCTATCTCGGAGATGGAATCGTCGTCGATATTTTTCAGCAACAATGTTTTTACCTTCAGACCATCTCCAAGAATGTCTGTAACCACAGTATTCCATAGGCAATGAATTCTAGGATTGTCCTGCAGCCGTTTCTGCAGTAATTTTTCAGCTGCCAATGTGTTTCGGCGATGGATCAGAGTTACCGATTGGGCAAAGTTCGTCAAGAAAATTGCCTCCTCTACGGCGCTGTTGCCGCCGCCCACCACCGCCACGCTTTTGTTCCTAAAGAAGAATCCGTCACAGGTGGCACAGGCGGACACTCCGGATCCGCGATATTCTTTTTCGCCCGGAATGCCAAGCCATCTTGCCGTGGCGCCGGTTGCTATTATTATGGATTTGCCCGTGTAAATAACTCCGGATTCCCCGATGCATTGGGGCGGTCCTGCGGAAAAATCGACGGAACAAATCACATCCTGCACAATTGTGACGCCGTATTTCAGCACCTGGGCGCCCATTTGATCCATTAGTTCTGGGCCGGAAATGCCGGCGGCGAATCCCGGGTAATTTTCCACGGTGGAGGTGATGGTCAACTGTCCACCCGGCTGCGGGCCAGCTATTAACTTTACGCTTCGCCCAGCTCTGGCAGCGTAGATGGCCGCCGTATAACCGGCTGGTCCACTGCCCAATATCAAAACATCAGATTCCATTTAACCTCCGGGAATATTACGCCTTGGGCGATGGTACAAACATACCAGTTAAAAATCAAATTCTCGATGAGCTTTAAAATCCAGGGCAACAATATATATTTCCGAAGACTCGCTGCGGCTGGATTTTGGTTTAAAAAAAAGCACTTTATGGAAATTGTTTTTTAGGGAATCCAAAAAACATTTTTCATCGCCACCCTGAAAGATTTTTACGATAAAATTGCCGCCCCTCGCTAAAGTGTCCTGGGCGAAGGAATAGGCCGCCTCCGCCAATCTCATAATTCTGAGATGATCCGTCCGGGGGTGGCCGAGGGTTGTCGGAGCCATGTCTGATGCCACGAGATCGACCGCTCCATTTAGGCGATTTATAAGTGCCTGCCGCAGGTCGTCGTCTTCAAAATCTCCGGTTACCAGCAGGACTCCATCTGGAGGCTGGAAATTCCGCAAATCCACCGCCGTTATCTGGCTTGTTTTTTCGGCGCGCCTGGAAAATAGTTGACACCAGCTGCCCGGTGCCGCGCCCAGGTCTACTATACTTTTTGCCCTCTTTATGAGGTGAAATTTATCGTCTATTTCCATTAATTTATAGGCAGCTCTTGAGCAATAGCCGTCGGTTCTGGCTTTTTTCAGATACGGATCGCGTTCGCGTCTATCGAGCCACATGCGGGACGATAGGCTCATTTTCCCGGAAATTTTCATGAATTATGTCACCACCAATGCCAATTCCTGGATTGCTGCCGAAAACGCTTCTTTCTTGAATCCCACAATGGAGTTTAATAGCTTGTTCAGCGGCATCCATTTCCAGGCGGTAAATTCGCGATGCTCAGATATCTGCAGATTGATTTCGCTATCGCTTCCGATGAATTCAAACGCAAAAAATTTCACCTGCTGACCTGAATAGTCCAGTGCTTTTTTTGGTTTTTCGGGAAAATCGTAGCGGTAGACTCCCCTGGTGCATTTGATAAATTTTATGGATTTCACGCCGGTTTCTTCGTACAGTTCTCGAATGGCCGCATCGAAATGCTCCTCCGAATCTTCGGCTCCACCCTGGGGAATCTGCCACGCGCCCTGGATGTCGACCCTTTCTCCAACAAATACAAGGTTGCCTCTTAACAAAAAGATTGCCGAACATCTCCGATATTTTTTTTGTTTCATGATTTTATCACTTTTTTCTAACCATTGAACTGATTGGTGCCAACAAACAATCTCCGCACCTGGCCACGGCATCCATAAAATCCGGTATTTTATCCAAATGTACCAGAAATGCCTTTTCTGCAAAATCGCTGGAGGTTTTTCCCAGCAAAGCAGAAGTCTGGACCAGGAAAGCGTTGGCATGGATAATTCCGTCTTCTTCGGACAGGGGTTCCGGCACGTCGGTAATGTTTTCCAGATCTAAAAATGTCATACCTCGCCTGGAGAGTTCATCCACAATTACTGTCATGTCTTTTTTGGATTTTGTCAGCAATGTGGGCGACGCGTTGGCGATTCCTATAATATATTTGGATGTGGATAGCAAATATTGCAATTTATCGATGGTGTCAGCCGGATTCGTGTTGGCCATAAACGGAGCCATCTCATTGCGGCGGCGGCCACCGACGGAGAATTGGGTCGGAATCTGCAGAAAGATCTCATGTCCTGCATCAAATATGGATTTTATGGTTTCACTTACCCTATCTACGTAGTGAGGAACCACAAATGTAACCTTAAAATCTCCTAGAATTTTTAGGACATGTCGCAGAAAACCAATGGAATAATCATCGACATATACAACCACATACACTTTTTTTTGACCGGTTTCCACGAATTTGGCAGCATAAACATCAAAAACCCTATCACCGTCGGAGGAAATTTTTGGCAGATAACCGTAACGCGTTCTTTCGTAGAAAAAATCTTCGCTGTTGTCTCGATTTAATGGTTTTAATCTCCGGTCCGAACGATGGGGCGGAGCTTTTTGATCCTCATAGCCTTCTGCGTCTGTCTCTGCCGCATTGTCACAGATGATATTCTTGTCGATTAGTATTCTGTACTGGTAATTGGATTGTGGTTTCGCTTTACTGATATCATGATATATTTTTGTGACCGCCAAAAATATCAAGATCAAAAGAGCATATCCACACCAGGCAAAAATTAATCGGCGACTTTTGTTCATTTTTTTCCACCGCCTAGGCTCTTGAATTTCTCGAAGGCTTTTATAATATCAAATGCTTTATTCAACTGATAGTCTTTTTCTACTTTTTCTCTCAGGGGTAATTTTCTGTATAAAAAATCCAGATCGTCGCTGTGTTCGTCGGAGGTTTTCGGATTATTTAGGGCCTCAATGGATTTTAGATTTATCTCATCGGTTATTTTTTTGTTTTTCGCTTTTTTATCGGCATCTAGAGCATTATTCAGAATTTCTTCCCGAACGATAAACACATTTTCCGATTTCTTCAGCAGCGCAGAATCGGCTTCTATGTCGGGGCTAATTCCGTTGGCCTGGATGCATTCGCCGCTCGGTGTAAAATGTTTGGCCACCGTTAATTTTAAAGCCGTTTTATCCGACAGAGGTATTATCTTCTGGACAGATCCTTTCCCGAAGGATCGAGAACCAACTATGGTGGCGCGATTATTATCCCGGAGAGCCCCGGCCAGAATTTCCGGAGCGGAAGCCGTTCCACTGTTAATCAGGATAACCAGCGGCAGTCCATTGGTCAAATCGCCATTGGTGGCGAAAAAATCATTGCTATTTTCTGCCGTTCTTCCGCGGGTAGATACTATTTTGCCGCCGTCCAGGAAGATATTGGATACGGAAACGGCTTCATCCAGCAGTCCGCCGGGATTATTGCGTATGTCCAGCACCAATCCCAATAATTTTTTCGATTTATTTTCCGCTATGAATTTTTTGATATTCCTGGTGGTATTTTTATCGAAGGTAGATATCCTCACATATCCTATATTGTCGAGAATTTCAGTCTTAACGGACTCGATTTTTATGATGGCTCTTTCAATTTTGACGTTAAAGGGGATTCCGTCACCTCTTTTTATTTTTAATTTTACGCTTGTCCCAGGTTTCCCGCGGAGTTTTTCCAAAGCCTCCTCTGCGGAAATGCCATTTATGCATTCATCGTTGATATAGATTATTAAATCTCCGGGTTTTATGCCGGCCCTATGGGCTGGAGTATCGTCAACGGGAGATATGATCCTCACAAAGCCGTCATCCATCATAATTTCGATGCCGAGGCCGCCGAATTCGCCGTCGGTTTGATTTTTTAGGGAGCTCAGCGCCTTTTCGTTCAGATAACAGGAATGTGGATCCAGAGAAGATAAAATGCCGGCTATTGCCTTTTCGGTGATCTCTTCATCATCCAGATCATTTACATATTCTGATTTTACCAGACCAAGTATGAGCTGTAACAACACCAAATATTGCATATCATCAGGAACATTTGTTTTTATGCAGTCCGGAATGCCCAGAGTGCATTTTCTTGCTTTTTTCTTCTGCTCCAATTGGTGGCCATCTTTTTTTTCGACTTCATCTGCGGTATTCGGTTCCGGCATCGTTTCTGGTTTAAAGGAGCCGCCGGAACAGCTCATGCACCAAGCAATAATGCTGCCAAATAATAGTATTGACGAGGCTAGTTTTTGCATTTATCATCCTCCGTTTCGATGGATTGCAAGAGCCATGGCCTCGGATCCAGCGGTTCTCCTGATTTTTTCAATTCCATTTTTATCTGGGTAATGCATATAGTGTCTGGACTCATTCTCCCGACATAGTCTCCCACCTCCAGGATATCTCCGGTGCAGGGGAACACCGTATCCATTCCGTAGAGAAAGATTCTATAGTCGCCGTTACTTATTATGAGCATATTGCCGAAGTTCAGAAATTTTCCTGAAAACACCACCTGGCCCTTGGCGGGTGACGTGACTATGGCGCCGGGACGTGTTTCAAAAGCCATATGATATACCATTTCACCGTTGGGACCGCGATCGCCGAATTCGGCGATAATTCTGCCCCAGACAGGATAATTCAGCGACAATTCGGTGGAAATTTTGCTGCTTTTCAGCACACCTATGGCATTTTCCGTCTCCAATTCGGCGTCGAGTTCTTCGATGGACTCGGATTTAGAAGCTAGGTGATATACCACATCATTTTGAATCACATTTTCTTCACGATCCTTTGCCAGGGTTGACGTCACCGTATTTAATTGGTCAATGATAGCTTCGTATTCCTCATTTAACCTCTCTTTTTTAGCGGAAGCTTCTTTTTTCTCCTCTTTTATGATCCCAATTTCCGATCCGGTTTTGCGCAGCTGGCGTCCCACCAAATTAAAATATAGGGTAAAATTCTTGATTATTATGGAGCATCGGACAAAATCGTTTTTGCGATCTTTTTGATTTAAAGCTAAAATAGTAGAAAACCTTTGCATATCAAAAAGGATTGTAAAACATCGAGTTAACATCTCGCAAATGTTTTTAACAACCGGGGTCGATATTTTTTCCTTTTTGGTGGCAGCATCTAGTATGATCTCTTTTTCGGAAATTTTTTTCTCCAGCTCCTTTCCTTTTTTGCATAGCCCCCTTATTTCGACGGTCTGTCTGACAACGGCCACAGCGTCAAGCAGATCAGCCCAAAGCCCGCAGAAAATAGCGATCACAAAAACACGACAAAAAATTCGCATGCCGAAACTACCCATATAAAAATGGCCTACCAACGGAACAATAGACGAATCCAGAGCTCTCAACCTCGTGGACAGGATACATACTTCGGAGATCTATCAACAACGGATTTCTAACTTTTTCCCTCAGCCTTTCAAAATTAATTGCCCTAAATTCTGCCCAGTCGGTGATGATGATTACGGCGTCGGCGTCTGCGCAATTGTCATAGGCGTTGCTGCACCAGCGGGCATTGTTGAAGATCCTTTTAGCCTGTTCCGAGAACGATGGATCGTATATGCTTATGATTGCTCCTCCGGATAGAAGGGCGTTTACTATGCCGATACTTGGGCTGTCCCGCATATCGTCGGTGTTGGCTTTGAACGTTACACCTAGAATTGCCAGATTTTTCCCTTTTATATCGTTGCCGCAGGCCCGCATAATTTTTTTTATCATTTTATCCTGGCGGGCCTGATTGGATCTGATGGACTCATCCACAAGCGGCATGCTGACGCCAAATTTTTTGGAAAAATCGCTAAGCGCCGAAGTGTCTTTCGGAAAGCATGATCCGCCGTACCCGGGACCAGCCTGGAGAAATTGCTCGCCTATTCGCTTGTCCAGACCAATGGAGTGGGCTACTTCGCAGACGTCTGCTTCACAGCGTTCGCAAAGATCTGCTACCTCATTGATAAATGTAATCTTCAGGGCCAGAAACGCATTTGCCGCATATTTGGAAAGTTCAGCGGTCTCTGGTTTGGTGAAAATAATTGGAACGCTGAGCACGTACAATGGGCGGTAGATTTTTTCGAGGATCTGCCGCGCCCTCAAACTTTCCACTCCAAGAATCACCCTGTCCGGATGCATGAAATCTTCCACCGCCGCTCCTTCCCGCAAAAATTCGGGATTAAAGGCAACTTCCATATCTATTTTTTTTTCATGCAGAAACTTTTTTATGTTTCTGGTGGTGCCTACGGGAACGGTGGATTTTATTACCAACACTGTGCCACTGTCCGCGTGGTCCGAAAGTTCATCGACGGCGCCGTACACATAGCTCAGATCGGCGCTGCCATCGGACTTGCTGGGGGTACCAACGGCCACGAACACGATATCTGCGTCTCTTACGCCTTCGGACATGTTGGCGGTGAAGGACAGGCGTCCAGCTTTCATGTTTTTGCCCATGAATTTTTCTAGTTCGTTTTCGTAGATGGGCGTTATTCCGCTCTGCAGTCTTTCAATTTTTTGGACATCGTTGTCGATGCAAGTTACATTAAATCCGAATTCTGAAAAACAAACACCGGAAACCAATCCCACATATCCTGTACCTACCACTGAAATTTTCATATTCTAGATATCCTCGCGAAACTTTTTAATTATGCCTGCTAATTTCCTGTTGCCTGTGGATACATGTAGAATGGCTGATAAAAGCCCCTCCCGGGAGCCGCAATCGAATCTTTTTCCTTTAATTTTGAATCCGGTTAACCCGGTGGTTGGTATCATTTTTAGTAGCGCATCCGTCAACTGGATTTCGTTTTTAACGCCAGGTTTTAGGTGCTGCAAAACATCAAATATCGCAGGATTGAGGAGATATCTTCCCACTATGGCCAGATTTGACCTGGCCTGATCGGTGCTCGGTTTCTCATCGACGGACCTGGCTGTTACCAGTTCATCGGTTTCCGTCTCCACATCCACAATGCCATATTTGCTTACATCCCTGTGGGGAACTGTCATGACGGCGGCCATGTTGGCACCACTATAATTTTTTATCATTTCTCCAATGCAGGATTTTTCATGGGCGACATAGTCATCGGCGCTGATTACCGCAAACGGTTCGTCGCCAACCAGATGTTTTGCGCAGAGCACCGCATGACCGAGTCCCAGCGGCTCGCTTTGGCGGACATAGCAGAAACTGCAGTTGCCAGATTTAAATTCGTCGGAACAGGTCAGCAGATGATCAAAATAATCCTCTATGGAGTTTTTTCCCTGGCGAGTAATAAATATGAACTGTTCAATACCGGCGGCCAATGCCTCCTCAAAGGCGTAGTGTATGAGCGGTTTATCAATAATGCACAGCATTTCCTTCGGGATAGCTTTAGTAATGGGATAAAACCTGGTCCCAAGCCCCCCCACCGGAAAAACAACCTTGCGAATCCTCATGCCAATCCTAAGCCTAAACAATGCTGTAATGATAACCCCTTACGGCTGGATAGGCAACCAAACGATTTTAGGCTGTGCGGCTATTGGCGTTCAAAATTATAAAATGATGGCGGCTTCTTGACTATTGATTGCCGTCCTAATTTATGTAATTTGTAGGATATCTTGCTATCCATTAACGAGTAAAAAGATGGCAAAAACGAAATTTTAGACTTGGGTTTGCCGGCTATTCTTCGGACCAGCAGCGACGAATTAATCTTTGTATTCATAACCCTTTTCCACTCATTGTATACCAATTGGCAATATGGTTTGTAATATTTGGAGGATTTCGAATGGTAATAGCCCACGGCATTGGTCCAGGAATTGTTCGATTTTTTTAGTGATAGCAGATATTTGGCGGCGTAGGCGACATTTTTCCTGGGGGTAAATGCTTCCTCCAGGGTTCGGAAAGCTTTGCTGTGGTGCATGAGATTTACCTGCATACAGCCTACGTCTATGTTCCTTATACCGCGTGCCATGAACCTTTTGACAGCGGCGACGGCGGCGCTTTTGGTGGAAAAATAATAGCTCTTAAGATTGGCGCAGATGGTCCAGGGCCAGGCCCTTTTCTTTTTCCCGCCAATGGATCGTCCGGACTCGACGGTGCCGATGGCCAGAAGCAATCTTGGTGGAATATTGTTGGCTTTTTCAGCCGCCAATATTTCGCTCTCACAAAGATCATGGGGCGAGAAATATGTAGCTTTATCATAATCTAAGGATGCCTTTTCTGCCTCCGGAGCCGCAGGATGGCAATCCGTTATCCAACCGAAAAAAACAAACAACACAAACAACTTTACAAAAACCACTACACTACTCCCAAGACCTACATATCTCGGTAAGCAAAAATCGTGCCGAAAAGTCGCCTGTTAACCATTTGAGCGAATATTGAGGGGCCAACCCAGGTAAACGTTAATTACCTGGATTTTTGTCGGGATTCGGCTAAGCTTTTCTTAATTTTATTGGGGCGCAACGACGGCAATTATTGCTGCCGTCGATCAGGGCGGCGAACCAGGGATTAATTCTTTATTGCCGAGGATGGTTTTACGATTTTTTCGTTCAAATTTTGGAAAACATAGGAAATTAATTCCCGGGGGCTCATGTTATTGATCTCCTCGATGCTAGGCAGCGGCGCCTCGTAGCTAGCTAAATTTTGGCCGGAAAATTTCGTGCGCACTATCCCGTTGATGCCACTTTTTTCCAATGATTCCGTGATATTGGGGAAGTCCTCCAGTTGCATGGTGGCGGATTCGCCGTATTCTATGCCAATATCCGTCTCTTTCCGCAGAAGGAACAGATGGCAGACTATTGTCAATAAATTCTCTAGCGGGACGTTGTTTTTTGGTATTAGGGTGTAGACGCTGGAAGAAAAATCGTACTCCTTCATGGCCGATCCAATCATTTTTATGGCCAGCGGCAATATATCCTTCCGGTAGTATACCTTGGTTATTGCGGAATTCGGAGATTTTAAATTTATACATCCATTGGATTTTAGAGACGATGTCATTTGCCCACATATGCCCATTTGGTCCGTTGCGCTGTTGGGTATCCGGATAATCCTGAATTTGGTATGGAGTTTTCTGCTGCGGGAGTCGGCAAATTGTGCCATGAGTTCGCCTATGCGTTGGGTGGCTCCGATCCAATTGCTGGCATTCAGGGATTCCAAATTTGAAAGAATCATTAGCCGAGATAAGCGCGTTCTGTGGGCAAATTCTATTAGCCTGTTCGTCTCGAATATGTTTTTCATCACGGCTTCTTTTAGATTGTTTTCGCCGCCGTTGGCGAGCTTTATCGGCATATTGTAAAATAGAACGTCCGGTTTTGCATCGCCGGCACACAGCATCTCAAGGCCGACAATTTTTATGTTATAGTTTCTGGTGGGGTGGAGTTTTTTCAACTGCAATTCCGCATCTACCAGCAGTTTTTCTGTTTCGCACAATACCGTAAGATTTACTGATGAGGCCAACGAAATGGCGTAGATGATGTCCAACACAACTCCGCGTCCATCATAGTAAACCCACACGCTGGAGTTTTTTAGCGCCGTCGTTAGGGTGGCTTTCTCCGAGGCCGTTACGTTGACGCTCTCGAAATCTTCAAGACAAACGGGAGCTATGGCAACGGCGCTGCGTTTTTCGGATTGGGGTGGAATTATCCTAAATAGTGGGATGGAAAACTCCGATGACAGCGTCATCAGGTCCATTAGGACATCGATGTTGTTTTTTTTGGATAAATACAGCAATCGTCGCGGAATTGGGAAAAAGGCCAGACGATTAATTTTCGTGAGCCATTGGCGCAAAGTTTCAGTGGATCTGATGGCGCTTATGTTTTTGTTTTGGA
The DNA here is from genome assembly GCA_031267415.1 of Holosporaceae bacterium. GTDB lineage: Bacteria > Pseudomonadota > Alphaproteobacteria > UBA3830 > UBA3830 > BNWE01. The sequence continues at coordinate 36,224 of JAIRZD010000055.1, read as the reverse complement.
TGACTGTGTCGCCGGAAAAAATTATTCTGGCCAGAATCTTGTGGCCGGTGCCAAAATCCATAATCTGCTGCAAATCCTGCTCGGTTTCGCCAATCACATAGGCCGGGATTTGGTCGTCGAATAGCCTATGGCCATCTGCGTACTGCAATCCAACAAATTCGGCAATGATGATCAGGAATATTGTGGTTAATGACACACCTATGGTGTTGTTCACGAAAATCACCGGGGCAGCACAGGCCGTCACGGCCACCATAAACCTAATTCTACTGCTGGAATTTTCCTGAATTTTTTCCGCAAACCACAGAAAAATCGCTCCGTACATGCATAACAGCGAAAAAATCTCCAGCGAAAAAATTTTTAGACTTAGATGCGGATACACAAAAGCCGAAACGACGGCGTAGGGCAGCAGCAATAGCAATATATTATACAGATGACTGCGCTGCGCTTCTGTTAGCTTTATGCTAGAAAAACGTTCCCGGCGGAGCGGACAGGCAAAATTTTGTGCAAAATCCCGTATTTCCCTGAGGCGCTGATTGTTCGCTACATTCTTTAGTAAGGATTCCAGCATTGGCTTGATATTTCGTTTCCACTCCATAATTAAAGAGTATATAGCATATTTTTCAAAAATATAAGGGCCAAAATCACCCACATATCAGCTTGACATCAGACGCATCGGAGTTCTGGTTTCTCTAAAAAATTCACGGAGCGATTGCCGTGATCATCTCAAGATAACTTGCGCACTGTTTTTTTCAGTATTCTGTTTTTTTGGCGATCCCATTCCCGGCGTTTGATGGTTTCGCGTTTATCCACTGTTTTCTTGCCTTTACCCAGTCCGATGGATACTTTTACGAAGCCCTGTTCGTTAAAATATATGCTGATGGGAACCAGCGAATAGCCGCCTCTTTTTAGTTGACCAATGAGCCTGGTTATCTGTCGGCGGTGCAGCAGAAGTTTTCGGTTTCTGGTTGGCGCATGGTTGGCGCGATGGGCTAATTTGTATTCCGGAATATGCATTTGGTACAAAAAAACCTCACTGTTCTTGGATAATCCGGCGTAGGATTCCCCAAGGCTCACGCGGTGATTTCGCAGGGATTTTACTTCGCTGCCCAGCAACACAATTCCAGCTTCGAATTTTTCCAATATTTCGTAGTCGTAGTTGGCTCTTTTGTTGAATCCAACTTCATGGTATTTGGATTTTGTCATTTTATCGATTCCATACCACCTAAAAGAATTAAAAGGGCATCGATTCCTCGGCTGAGCTCTCGGCTAATGGGAGACAGAGGAGCCCGTACCTCTTCGGACATATAGCCCATTTGGGCCAGTGCGTATTTTACCGGAGATGGACTCGGAGCCGCAAACATTAATTCGTGGAACGGATACAGAGCGTCCCGTAGTCTGGCAAATGTTTTCACATCGCTGTCTTGGAGGGCGTTGTATAGCTTGATGCAGGTCTTCGGTAGGACATTGGCGCTGACGGAGATAACTCCGGCTGCTCCCAGAGCCAGAGCCCCGGCGGCGGTCGCATCGTCTCCGCAGAAAATGGCGAAGTCGTTTTTTAATTCCAGTCTCCACGAGGTAAACACCGAAATATCTCTGGAACATTCCTTAATGCCCACAACGTTGGCTAACTTTGTTAATTCCAGCAGAGTTGAAAATTCCACGCTGGAACCAGTTCTTGCTGGATTATTGTAGATGATGATGCTGCGGGACGTCGATGCGCTTAATTTGCGCAGGTGCTGGTGAATCTGTTCCTGGGATGCCCTGAGGAAATAGGGGCACAAACACAAAAATCCGTCAACGTATTTTTCCAGGCTGCGCATCAGCGCCAAGCAACCGTCGGTGGTCGCCTCCAGGACGCCTGCAACGACTTTGATTTTTCCGTTTATGGCCTTGGAAGCGCTGGAAACCAGCTGTATTTTTTCATCCAGAGACAGGGAAAGCGCCTCACCGGTGCTTCCTCCTACCACAACTCCAGATACTCCGGAATCCGCCACGTGGGCCATATATTTTTCCAGGGCACCGAAATCCAGGGCTCCGTTATTAAAAGGAGTTACCGCCGCTGCCCAATAACCGCGCAACATAAAAAATCTCCGGCTGTCGGAATTATCACTGACAATCTACAATCTTGTTAGAAAAAAGTAAATCACTAACTTGCGTTTGTAGCAGTGATTTATCGCTCAAAAATCAATAAATATTTTCACGCCTAGGCCGGTGATGGCTGATCAATCTGGACGCGATCGCCCATTAGATATATTATGATCCGCCGTCATTGTGCGCTAATATTTAAAAGGGAGAGCAGGGTTGAAACAACTGAGTTCAGGGATGTTTTCCGGTGCGGAGGTGCTGCCGCTGATCGAAGGCGGCAAGGGCATAGCCGTATCGACATGTCACACCTGCGGTGCCTGGGCGGCGGCCGACTGCATCGGCACATTCTCGGCCGTAAATGCAGATTCTTACAATGAAAACGGCGAAGTAATCCCCCAGACTTATCATCTAAAATCAAGGGTGGATCGGCGCAAAAAATTGGTGGAGTATGCCATTGCCGGAGCCGTTCAACAGGCAAAAATTGCCCGGGAAATTTCCGGCGGACGTGGACGAATTCACATGAATGTGCTGTGGGAAATGGGCGGCTGCGAAGAAATATTGGAATGTATCTTTAGGCAAACCAAAGATTGTATCAACGGCGTGGTTTGTGGCGCCGGCATGCCGTATAATCTTGCAGAAATAGCCTCTAGATTTGGTATCTACTATTATCCAATAGTGTCATCGGCCAGGGCATTTTCAGCGTTATTTCGCAGGTCTTTTAGAAAATTTCAGGATTTTCTCGGAGGCGTTGTCTATGAAGATCCATGGCTGGCCGGCGGACACAACGGACTGTCCAATGCTGAAAATCCCGAAAACCCGGCCAATCCATATCTGCGCGTGGTTGAGCTGCGGCAAATCATGAATAGTTTTAATTTGCACAATATTCCCATAATAATAGCCGGCGGAGTATGGTGGCTATCCGAATGGGAGGATTATCTAGACAATGCCGAAGTGGGGCCGGTGGCATTTCAATTTGGTACCAGGCCAATATTGACCACCGAATGCCCAGTGGCCGAAGCATGGCATCAAAAATTAATGTCATTGCGGCGCGGAGACATAAAATTGACGCGCCTTAGTCCAACTGGCTTCTATTCTTCGGCCGTAAATACCCGGATGCTGCAGGAACTTCTGGAACGGCAAGATCGGCAGGCGAAAATCGTGGAAAAATCCTCGCTGAGTGTCGAGATATTCTCATCCACGGTCTATCTGGACGAATCACAACGGGAAAATGTGGCATCTTGGATGGATGCCGGCTATGTGGAGGCAATGCTGACTCCGGACGGCACTGTGGTGTTCGTTACGCCGGAACAGGGGAAAACCATTCGGCGCGACATTGCCGAGTGCTGCGGCTGTCTAAGCATGTGTCGCTTCAGCAGTTGGTGCCAGCACAGCGGTACCACCGGGAAAATTCCTGATCCGCGGACTTTCTGTATTCAAAAAACACTGCAGAATGCTGCCCACGGTGGCGATTTGGACGATAATCTCATATTTGCGGGGCATTTGGCCTATAGATTTGCCTCCGATCCATTCTACGATAACGGATTTATTCCTTCCACAAGGCAGCTGATAACAAGAATTATGGCGGGGTATTAATTAATGGAAAAATCAATCGAAAATATAATTCGTAGTCTGGAGCCGGATCGCAATGATCTGTTGCAGAAGACCCCGGCCCGCGTTGCCCGCTCCTACGCCGAGATTTTTTCCGGATATGGGGAACAGGTGGATGAAATAGCCAGCACCTTCTACGATTCTCCCATGGATGAGGCCATTATCCTGAAGAATATTTCATTTGAATCCACCTGCGAGCATCATTTGTTGCCAATGGTGGGGACGGTTGCGGTTGGATATATCCCACGGGGGAAAATTATAGGGGCCAGCAAGTTGGCCGCCATAGTTGACTGTTTTGCCCATCGATTACAGCTCCAGGAGCGCCTCACCCTGGAGATATCCGGGGCCGTTGTTGACCTTCTGGATCCCCTGGGTGTCGCTGTTTATCTATGCGCGGAGCATTTTTGCATTTCCCACCGGGGAGTGAAAAAAACAGGGGCTTCTTTTGTCACAAAACACTTCTGTGGCGAATTCAAACAAAATTACAATCTGAGAGCCGAATTTCTTGCGGAAGTAAAGTGATAAAGCTAATCGCCATCGTGGACGGTTGCTTCGGCCTATCTCGGCGGGGGGAAATCCCGTGGAGCTTCAGGGAAGACATGGCTTTTTTCCGTCGACAAACCGAATTTTCTACCGTTGTCATGGGGCGAAAAACCTTCGATTCCATATCCAGAAATCCACTGAAAAACAGAGTTAATTGCATACTATCCCGGAGCCTAAAATCTGTCGGTGACGTCGAGGTTTTTTCATCGCCCTCCCGGCTAATGGACAAATATAAATGCTTTTGGGTGATGGGGGGCGCAGAAATTTTCAGCTATTTTCTTCGAAACAATCTTGTGAATTACGCGCTAATTACCAAGGTTCATCAAAGTCATGACGCCGATAGGTTTATGGATGAATCAGCCTTGTCTACTTTTAATTGTGGTACCATGAAACAAAACTCCTGGTATACCATATATGAATATACAAAAATTTAGATGGCGAAGAATTTTTCGGCATAATTGTGCGATTTTGTGCGGAAAACACAACTTCACACAATATTGCATAAACTTTATATACAAATTAAAATAAATGTCGCAATTGGTGTTGACATTCGCTTGTGTCTTGATTCACAATGATTCTTGAAGCGTGGAGAAGATCTCATGCCCATGGAAAACATGCTAATAGCGAGAATATGCCATGATCTGATAACGCCCTTCAATGCCATTAATCTTGGATTGGAGGCTTTCGAAATGTCATCTGACATGTCTTTGATCGACAATATAAAAGCCAGCGTAAATAAAGCCAATAACGTGCTGAAATTTAATCGCGAACTATTTTCGGCAAAGGCGGATACCTTCTGCTATTCCACAAATTCCATAGAACAAATAGTGTCTGATGTGTTAAGGAGCCATAACATTGTATTTGACCTGGAATCCGATATTGACAATGTTCCGAGCATTGCTGGTAAAATAATAATGTACACGGCGATAATCGCCAAGGAAATCATGCCTTTCGGAGGCACGGTCATGACCCGGGTAAACGACTCGTCCGGAGAAATCGTCACAAAATGTAACGGCAAAGGCATAGCTGTTCCCTTCATGCCCACAGGTGGCGAGTTAACCTATAGAAATGTCATCCGCTATAGCCTGCTGGAACTGCTAAAACGGTCGGATTTCGAACTTTCTATTACCAATGAAGGTAACGACATCGTCATTAGCGAAAAGATAATCTGATCACCATGGGAAAGTGAATTTGTCCGGGGCATGGGACCATGAAGAGAGAGATTGTTGATGTGAATCGGTGCGGGATTGACTTTTCTTTCGGTAAACGGCATCATCGCCCAGATGGTTACGGGAGTTGGAATGACTAGACTTCTTTCGAAACAAAGATATTTCGAGGAATTTATAGGAGCATACGGAGCGCAGGACCGCAGTGTACATGTGGTACATGAGGATCCTAGCACCGAAGCGACGCAGAAATTACCGAAAGAGCGCATGTTTCGAAAGAAGCCTAATGTTGGTGCGAGATTTTTCTTTTACGTAGCTGCGGCCTTCGGTGGTTTGGTGCTGTGCTCCTGTCAGCCGAGAATCGACTCGAGGGGGAACGTCACGCTGGGCGAGAAGTATGATCTTTTTGTGGAGGGCAAGACCACCGGAAGAGATGTGCTGAAGGCCTGTGGCAGCCCGTCCCTGGACCGTGGCCTAACCTGGATATACGTGGGCCATAAATCGGAGGAAATTTCTTTTCATAAGCCGGAGCTGACGGACAGGTTTGTGGTTCGCCTAACGTTCGACGATAGCGGCCTGTTGGTATCCAAGGAAAAAGTGGATCCAAATTGTCTGGCGGATATGAACATGGATGAATCCATAACAGTTATAGTACGCGACACGGAGGTTAAATCGGCAATGGACGACGCTGGGGATGATCAAGCACAGCGTTTCTAAAACCGCCAAAATCTCTGACGTTGACGTCAGTTTGGTGGTGCCATTCTATAATGAGGCTGAATCCGTCGATGTATTTTTCGACAAGCTGGGCGCTCTACTGAAGAAAATCGACTGTCCCATTGAAATTCTATGTATCAACGACGGAAGTCAGGACGATACATTAGACAGGCTAATAAAAAAAAAGGAGATTTTTCACTGCATCAAAATTATAGATTTTTCCCGTAATTTTGGGAAAGATGCGGCCCTGACGGCGGGGTTGGATTTTGCCAAGGGTAATTGCGTCATTCCCATGGATTGCGATTTGCAGGATCCTCCGGAATTAATAGCGGAAATGATCAACAAATGGAAAAGCGGCTATGATGTGGTGCTGGCCCAGAGGTCCGATCGCTCCCAGGACGGCTTTTTTAAACGGATAACTGCCAATCTGTTTTATAAAATCTATAATGCCATGTCGGAGGCAAAACTTCCGGAAAATGTCGGAGATTTTCGGCTTTTGGATAGAAAAGTTGTGGAGATCATCAACGCCTGTCCCGAAAGAAAGAGGTTTATGAAGGGATTGTTCGCCTTTGCAGGGTTTAAAACAGCTACCATAAAGTATAAACGCCCGCCAAGAAAAAAAGGAGAGAGCAAGTGGGATTATTGGAAACTTTGGGATTACGCCCTTGATGGCATAACGTCTTTTTCGACTTTTCCCCTGAAAATATGGACCTATCTGGGTGTCCTAATAACATTCTTGGCCTTTGTTCGCGGATTTTGGATATTTTTTCGGGCGATATTTTTCGGCATAGATGTGCCCGGCTATGCCTCCCTCATGACGGCGATACTATTCCTCGGGGGAACGCAGATGATAAGCCTTGGATTGATCGGAGAATACGTTGGGCGCATCTACATTGAATCCAAACAACGCCCAATATATGTCGTCAACGATGTAATAGAATAATGATAGCGAGATAATCCATGAATTTCTCGTCGTTTATCTGGGCAATCCCTTTTCTGGGGATTATTTTTTCCGTGTCATTGATGCCACTGTTGGCGCCCAAGATTTGGCATCGCTGGGGAGGATTCGCTCCGGCTTTTTGGACTGTCATCTATCTTTTGGGTGTTGGATATGAATTTGGGGCGACGAATATCCCGTCGGCCATGCTGGATCCGCTGCTGGAACACTATACCCCGTTTATGGCGCTAATTGCGGCCCTATACATAACGTCCGGTGGAATATTTATCGAATTTCCGGGGCGACGAGGTGCAGTATTCAACGTCTGCTTCCTTTTGGGTGGCAGCATCATTGCCGGCTGGATGGGAACCACCGGAGCTGCCATGTTGCTGATACGTCCATTTTTGCGGGCAAATGCCAGCAGAAAATACAAAACTCATTTACTGGTATTTTTCATATTTTTGGTGGCTAACATAGGCGGAGCCATTACACCGCTCGGTGATCCACCGTTGTTCATCGGCTTTTTGGAGGGAGTAGATTTTTTTTGGTTTGCCAAAAATATTGGCGGCATTTGGCTGGCGGCCATCGTTATTTTGTGCAGCCTATTTTTCATCATCGACACTGTTATGTTTCGCAGGGAACACGTCGAAGGGAGCTCTTCGGTTGGCGATGGCGATGGCGACGACGTCGACGACGGCTGTGGCGGCGGTGGCGGATTCTTGCTGCTGGGGCGCCGCAATCTACCGTTGCTGGCCGGAATTTTAGCGGCCGTTACCCTGTGTAATTTTCCCGGAACATTTGAGGTTGGCGGTTACAAATTTTCCAGCTGTGAATGGACCAGAAGTCTGCTCTTGGCCGTCATTGCCGTTGTATCTCTAAAGGTAACTCCGGAAAATATTCGACAGAAAAATTGCTTTGCTCTGGGGCCGCTGCAGGAAGTGGCAGGACTTTTCGCGGGAATTTTCATTACTGTGGTTCCAATCATACAGATGCTGCATCTGGGGCCGTCTGGAGAATTTCAGCCGATATTCGACTGGATAGCGCCCCGGGGAGAATTCGCTGCCAGCAGATGCTTTTGGGCCAGCGGACTATTGTCGGCATTTCTGGATAACGCTCCGACGTTTCTGATCTTTTTTCACCTTATTTCCGGAAATGCGGCCGAGTTGATGACCTCAAAAGCCCCGCTGCTGACGGCGATTTCCATATCAACGGTGTTTATGGGGGCCTTAACCTATATCGGCAATGCCCCCAATCTGATGGTAAAATCCGTATGGGAGGCCCACCAAGCGCCTACTCCATCCTTTATGGGATACCTCGTTTGGTCCATCGGAATACTGGTGCCGCTCTTCTATCTGATTTCTCTCTGGCTATAATAGACTTCCTTTGAAATTATAAAATTATCCCCCAATGTTCCCTAGAAATTATCCACCGGCGCCGGGTGGGCGTCATCACTGTAGCTATTGTTGGAGTTGCTCGCCAGCCTTTCATCATCAGGACCTCTAGGATCCTTCAGGGTGTAGCCGCGCCCCCAGATTGTTTCTATGTAGCATTCTCCGTCCAGGGCTTCCATGAGCTTCTTTCTTAGCTTGCACACGAACACATCTATAATCTTCAATTCCGGCTCGTCCATGCCGCCATAGAGGTGATTCAGGAACATATCCTTGGTTAGAGTGGCGCCTTTTCGCAGACACAGCAATTCCAGAATGGAATATTCTTTTCCGGTCAGCCGCAAAATTTTTCCATCGACTTCGACGCGCCTACTCTGGAGATTAATGGTTATTCTTCCGACCCGTATGATGGATTCGGCATGCCCCTTGGACCTCCTTATGACCGCCCTCACCCGGGAAACCAATTCTCTTCCCTCAAAAGGTTTGGTGACGTAGTCGTCGGCTCCTATGTTGAGGCAACTAACCTTATCCTTGCACTCGGATAATCCGGAAAGCACGATCACCGGGGTCTTTATGTTGGATGCCCGAAGCTTTTTTATGACTTCTATACCCTCGATATCCGGCAGTAGAAGATCTAAAATTATGCCGTCATAATCATAAATTTTACCCACCTCAAGACCGTATTGCCCAAAACTAGTGGTATCCACCGCTAGCCCTTCTTTTTTCAACATAGTTTCGATACTTTTCGCTGTAGTAGTATCGTCTTCTATCAACAAAACTCTCATAAGCTACCTCCGCAATAACAATATGCTACAAAAACTGCAGTTAAAAATCCCCGGCCACAATCGATCGCATCAACTTTGCACCCTAATATTACTTTACTAAAATTTTATTAATAGTTTAAGCTGTTTTTTTGTGTTCGAAAAAAAAAGCAGCCCCTGTTCTAATCTTTGACTTTAAAGTCTCCGAGGCCGAATTTTGGGGGAGGGGTATTTTGAAAAAACTTTAGCAAGGCCGTATCGCGGGCTCCGGTTATCCAACTTCTTTCCCGCGTGGATCGGCGAAAGGTCACATGACTTCCGCGAACATAGCCGTATTGCTCGCTGGTGTAGGCGGCTTCACAGAGGATGTCCAGGACTATTTCTCCAAACTCGTTTTCCCGCAACCCATACATGGTATAGAACTCTTCGTCATTGGAAAAATTTCCGGCGGCGGCGTCTTCGGACCAGCCGTAGGCATCTATGATTTTGTGATCATAAAACCGGCGGCGTATGCAACTCGTTGAACGGCCGCGTCTGTCGCATTCGGTCGGATCCGAAAGCCTATGATACCAGTGGAGCATTTCGTGAAAAATGATCGCCCCAAACTGCATTTTATATCGCCTACAGTCCAACGCGGATAAAAATGTGTAATCCACAATCCTAAGGTTTAGCACGTGATGCAGTACATTATATGTAACATGACTGGCCTCTCCCTTGGTTATGAGGAATACAGCTTTCTGTGGTGTGTAGCTCATGCATTTGTACTTCGCCAGCAGATTTCGGACCAATCGACAGAAATATGGGGAATCTGTCAGCAGGTAAATGATTCTGCGGAGCTCGTAGTCGCGAATAAATTCAACCTCCGCCGGTCTCAGAACGACGCATTCATGCCGACTTGCCAATTTTAAGACAACCCCATTGTCGATGGATATGATGTCATCCACGCGATCTATGCAGGTTTTTAGGAAGGCATTGGTTAGTGTTTTTCGATTTTCCTCCAGTGTTTTTGATGGATCCCATGTGTGGTTATGGTAGTAGTCCAGCTCTTTTGCGTTAAGCAGAGAGGATTCTTTTATGTGCAGCGGTTGGATGCGTGTATCCAGCGGGGCCGGAGGTAAATCATTGTAGATTTCATTCTGAAACGTTTGGATGAAGGATTCTGGTTGCGGCAAAATATCGTGGTTGTCATTTGATATTTTTGATATTTTCGTCCATTCGAAACAGGAACGCAGAAAAAAAACAAGGGCTATAACAATTGCTAGTAAACCATTTATTTTCACTGTTTTTATCTCCATACCCAATCAAGATCAGCAATTGGATTTAGCGGATTGGCAAGAATCCCTGCTCAACACTCCGCTTTTTTGCCATCCCTTGTCCCAAAGTAAAAAACACAATCTGCCAGCGGATTCCAGGGGAAGTTGGGCGGAATCCCCTCTATTTTTTACCAAAAAATCTTTCATACTCCAATAATCACGGTTATGGCGAAACTGCAGAACATTCGAGGCTAGCATTTTTATTGCTTTATGTCAAGATTTTGTCAATCCTAGCCAGTCCCGCGGCCAGCGCGACGTCAGGACTATATCTTTGGAACGTCGGATTGCCCAGGGGGTTTCCGTTCCTTCAGAGCCTCCGCAAGTATTTTGATGGCCGTATCCGGCGACAGCGGCTGGTGGTGGTATGACGACGTGGTGCTGGCTGCGCTTGCTGCCGGATCCTGTTGGCAGCCCTTGGTGATACTTTTTTCCCGCCGTAGCTGCTCGACGACGCGCTTTAATTGCTGCGCAAAATCAATTAATTGCTGTGGTTCCTGGGTGTCCGAAAAGCTGATGCGAATGATGCAGCTGGGCAATTTGTCTTCTGGATCAATGGCTTCCAGCACATTTGATCTTTCCTGGCCGCCGCAGGAGCATCCGGCTGAGAAGGAATAGTTCCGCATGCCTTCCAGAACATCAACCAGCAGAACGCCATCAACGGAAACCAGCATAATGCCGGCTACGATCATTTTTTCCGGCGGCAATCGGTGACCTATAATGTATACTTTGTCGATTTTTGCTAATTCCGTGCCCAGTGCCGCAAAATTTTCCGCTATTCTCCGGCGATTCCATTGGAAATTTTTTACCGCGACTGCGAAGGCCGCTATTAGTTCCGTCGGTTTGGAGCCGGGAAAAAAATCATCACCGGAGCCAAATAAAATGGGAGAAAGCCTGGATGAATCTTTGATGTACAAAGCTGCAATCCCTTTGGGAGCGCCGATTTTGTGTCCGGCCATTGTTACCAGGTCGATCCCAATGTCGTCCACATCGATGTCGCATTTGCCGAAGGCCTGTGCCGCATCCGTATGCAACAAAATTTTGTGGTGTCGGGAGATTTTACCAATGGTTTTCAAATCCTGTAGGGTGCCGGTCTCGCTGTTTAGCATCTGGACGGAAATTAGCTTCGTATTCCCGCGAATGCTGCGGCGCAGATGCTCCAGGTCGACACTCCCGCGGCGATCCACGTTCAGATAGGTAACCTCATGCCCATTTTTTTCCAGATGCCTGAAGACGTTCAACACACTTTTGTGCTCGATTTTCGAAGTGATCAAGTGGCAGCCGGGATTTTTGCGTGCCACGCCAAGAATCGCCATATTATTGGCCATGGTGGCGCTGCTGCAAAAATGTATTTGATGGGCCTGACCGTTTATTTTGTCCGCCACCACCTGGGCGGCCTGCTTTTCTATTTTTTCCAGATGCTTCGCGTGGGGATTTATGCCGGAAGAATTGCCGTCTAACTGCGCCACCGTCATAAATTCCCGCAGCGCCTCCTGGTTGATCGGCAACGACGCCGCGGCATCGAAATAAATCACCTCATCCTTATCTTCACCAGCCAACTGGTGTGTAGCCAGCATAAGTAACAGAAGAAATTCAATAGACTTCTTTCGAAACATGCGCTCTTTCGGTAATTTCTGCGTCGCTTCGGTGCTCGGATCCTCATGTGCCACATGTACACTGCGGTCCTGCGCTCCGTATGCTCCTATAAATTCCTCGAAATATCTTTGTTTGGAAAGAAGTCTAATTGCGATCTTTCTGCGCCACATTCCTTTGCTTTTCATGTCCAGCTCCGTCCTAGGTTCATTCATTCAGAGTCGATTACTAAAGCTATCAGTTTTTCCGGAGGGCGCCCATAAAAATTTTCGCCTGGGCGCGGCAAAATTACCGGATTTCGGATTTTTGCTTGATCCCTGTTTCTTCAGCTTAGTTTACGAAACATAAACTTTCGTGATGTATAATTCCGTCGAGTGATTGCCATTGGAATGTCATGAATAAAGTCGTTGCGGTACTCGGAATTATAGTTCTATTGACCATCTCTGGATTGTTTTTTTGTGTCGGATTTTTCACCGGCACGACGATTTTCCCCAGCAGATTGTCGTTGAATGAAGGAAAGGAGCCGGACAAAAGCATGACACTGAAGGATGTGGAGGCCATAACCGACGTAAGATCCGCCAGCGTTTCCGAAAAAGTTTTGGGAATTATCGCTTCCGCCGCCGAAACGGCCGGAGAAACCATATCATCCGTCGTTACCAAGCACAGGGATGGCAGTTCGAAATTCCTCGACGGAGATAAATTAACCGTTGACTCTCTTCTGCGGGAAATTGCAGCCGGTCATTCTTCGACGGACGACTGTTCCTACAACAAAAGCGTCGTACAACTACAGACTCCTAAATCTATTGTAACCGGGGAGGACCTGGGGGGCAAGAAACTTGTGTTTATAGGATATTTCAAAAACAACATCGCCTTACAAATTCAAAAATTACTCGGCAAAAAAGGATATAAAACACATGTGGAAAAATCCAAAAACGGAGATGGCAGCGAGGCGTTTGTCTTCTGCGGACCTTTCAAAAAGGACGAAAACGCCAATAATCTCGTAACCTGGTTGAGAAAACATGAGTTTTTGGAAGCGAGAAGCATAAGTATTTCCAACGAAGCCATAGAAGAAACGCTGTATGACTTTGCCAGCGACGATTCAGGCATGCCGGCGAATGTGGAAAAAGATATACCGGAGATGACCTTCGTACCGAGCGCAGCTTCCGTCGTTCCGTTTGTTCCTGCGGCTTCCGTCGTTCCTGTCGCTACTCCGCCAATTGCGCAGCCTCCAATCGCGCCGCCGCCATTCCCAACTCCGGTGTAGGGTGCGCATTAGTTCTTCGGTGCCTTCCGAATGGCAGCGCATATGGCTTTCATCAGGATATCTTTCGTAGGGGGATCTTTTTTTGTCGATGCCGTTGGTTTTTTCAATCGCCATCCTTTGCCGGCCTCATGGATAAGGGCTAGGAACTCTTTTGTCATATCTTCCGCATTTATCTTATGGCTTACACTTGCCAGACGTCTCACCAGGCCATGGAACAGCCACGTACTACGCCAATCCTTGCTCAGATCGGCAAAGCATACTGCCACGTACTGCAGTAGACGGATATGTTCGCACAATCTTACCCAACCGCGTTCGTCCAACTGAGTCTGCGATTGCTCCATCAATATATCCACGAGTTTTATTTCCTCGAACAGCAGTGATATAAAGTCACAGCGCCATCCCAGGGCCGCTATATCCGATAGGAATATCTTCTCATGCAGATCATACAGCCAGCCATTTATCAATCCAGGTATGGCCAGATTGCTTTTTTCCTGCCAAAAAATCGGCAGGTAATTCCGCAGCAGCCACAGAAGGCGATTCCTCGAGGTCGTCCCAAGAATTTCTCCATGCAGCAAACATTTCAAGGCCAGCCAGTCTTCTATTGTTATCTTCCGATCTCCTTCTCCGGTTGTCCGCTCGATGGTCCGCGCACTGTGCAGGTATTTCCAATTATTGGTCTGGAACAAAGCTATCGATTTGTCCAATGGATCTCCACTACTCAATAGTTCCGGTTCTACGGTCAACACGATCTTTAGGGTGTCCGGATTTATATAGGCCGACAAGGTTAACATCAGGTTCTTCGAGAAATGTAGCCAATCAGCATTCTTGTTGTATTTATCCGGGACCCTATTCTTCATGATTTCAATCATCTTTTCCTGAAGTATTTCTTTCTTTTTAAGTTTGGAATCTTCCATGCCGGCGATATGGGGGAGAGGGGTTACAAGCGCAGCCAAAGCCGCTGCGCCACCTAATATTTTTATGTATTTCATTTTTACCGCTCCTTTTGTTTAATGCTATTGTCTAATAGGCGCTATTTGCTCAACACTACCTTGGCCAACGTCAGCACTACAACACTGCTCGCTCCGTGTTTTTTTAGGATGCTGGAGCATTCATCCACTGTTGATCCTGTGGTAAACACGTCGTCCACCAACAGGACATTTTTACCGGCCAGCAGGGGTTGGTATTTTTTATCCACATCAAACGATCCAGTGATGTTTTTTTCTCGGCGTTTTCTGGTCAATCCTTCCTGCCGTGGAGTTGGTTTCGATTTTATCAATATTCTTGGCTCGTAGATTAGGCCGCTTAATCGCTGTAGATCACGGGCTAATAGCTCCGATTGATTATATTTTCGTTCCAGCAATCTACGGAAATGGATCGGCACGGGAATTAGCAAATCCATGGATTCCATGAGCTGTTCCGCTGCCCTATACATCCAGCCTGCGAACTGATCGCTCAGGTGGGTGGCGTCCTGGTGCTTGAATCTCAGAATCATCCCCCTGGAAAAATCATTATATTCGAATACGGAAATTGCCTGATCAAAGGAGGGTTTCCGGCACATGCAGTTGGTGCAAATGTCTGAAATTTCAATTTCGAATGGTGTGCCGCATAGACGACATTTTGGGTCCGTGATCCAGGAGATTTTTTTCCAACAGCCGGAGCAGATGCCGGGTGATTCCACCAATTCACTGCAGCAACTGCATTTTATGGGGAAGAGTATGTTCCTAATGAAATCAATTGCTTTTTCCATATGTTTTTTTGCGCCCAACGGAACTAGAATAAACGCCGACTAGGATTTTAGGGGGAGAATAGTGAATTTTTTATTAAATTTATGCGGATTAACGCCATCGAGCGTCATTAATTTGGATGCATCAACGGTAGCTGTCATGATTTCAGCAGCTGCGGCGATTTTGCTGCTGGCAACTTTTTTCGTGTCCAAAAAATTCGCCAAGACCGAATTGGGGAAACTCGCGGCCACAGCCGACAATAAATTCGATCAGTTGATAATATTAGTGTCGGGGTTGGCGCTATCGCTGCTGCTAATATTGCTCGGCATAACTTTTTTAGAAGCTATGGGCGATCTCCTGATGTCCGCCGGCGAAAAAATGTGCGAGTTCCAGAAAAAATTGACGATTATTATATCTTCGGTGCTAATTGCCAGCTATGTGCTAATTGCGCCTGATCACGGAGAATTGGGGCTGCTGCCGATTCCGCCTGAGGATGCCCAACGGCTGTATAGAAAAATCGAGAGCATAGCTCTGGCGTCATTTTTTATGGCCACCATAGTGTATCCCCTGGGGTGTTTCATGACGAAACCGGAGAATCTGCTGCTACTGGAGTGCGCCAGCATGGCCATTCTACTGTTGATCTATTTTATAGAAATGGTGATGGCAAAGGAACTAATGCGCCATATTTTTGCATTAAAGTACAGTGGCGCAAACAGTATGTCCCTGAAAATTACCAAATTTATAAATGAAAAATTTACATTCCTGACGATTGCTGGCATGCTTATGCTCATTGTGGCCAATCATGAAAATCGGGGAATGGATTCACTGGCTTTTCTTTCAAAAGTGACTGGTGTTTTTTTATTTTTATTGGGCAGCATGATTATTCAGGCGACAATTGTTTTCGTCATTAACAAGTTTTTTGCAAAATTAGATGAACTAGGTCACAGCAATGATAAATCGAAGGCAGCATCCCAAAAAATCAAGGATTTGGTTTGGATTTGCGATGTGATTGTCCTGTCTGCCTATTTTTTCGCCCTGTGTGGCATCTTGAATTTTGTGGGAGTAGAGGTTGTTCGCTATGTTTTCTATGATAATTTCGTCAAAATGGCCTGGCTTTTGTTCGTGACAGCGCTTATCTACAAAGGAGTTCACGAATTTGAAAGCGCTATTTTGGAGAAGGCGGAAAATGACAATCGAGATTACTATTTAAAATTAAAAACTTTCTCACCGGTAATATCCATAGTTTTCGACACGGTATTATTTCTGATAGCCGCGCTAATCGGATTGGCTAATTTGAACGTAAATGTTACCCCAATTCTGGCGGCATTTTCCATATTCAGCGCCGCAGTAGGCTTGGCAGCCAAGGATACCATTCAGGCATTTCTCAACGGCATTACGCTGCTCATGGAGAGGAATCTCTATGTGGGAGAGCGGGTGGTGGTAAATGGCCTGAAAGGCATCGTGGTAAAATTATCCATCAGGGTTATGCACCTGAGGGGGGAAGACGGCGGTGTGCACATCATTCCCTATAATCTCATAAACACCATCACTAATTATTCCGGAGAATACAAACGCCATTTCGATGATCTGCGCGTCATGAATAGGGACGATGTTGAAAAAGTCATGGCTATACTCAAGAAGATCATCCAGGACATGAAAAAAGAAAGTTACTACTGCGAAAAAATTATCGGCGATGTGATTATTCACGGCATAAAACCGTTCGATCTAACTGGGATAAAGATTTTTTGGGAAATTGTTACCACTCCGGATCTGGAGGATTTCCGCATAAAATGCGATGTCTATGATCGGTTATTAACGATTTTTGGTAAAAAAAAGATATGTATCCCGCAAATTTCAACCATCGACTGTCTTTTCCCCTCCTAACAAGTGGCCGCCGTCATTAAAACTTTTCTGCGTAAATAAATCGTTAACCATTATCAACTTATTCTAAACGCAAATTTGGAACGGCATTGAAGGAGGAGCATATGGCGGCTAAAATTCAGAACTTTGTTCATTGGCATGAGGGAATGCTATTGTCTCCCCACCATTTCCAGCAGTCGGACGGTTATTTGCAGCAAATGTTTAGCGTATTTGGAAATTCCAGTAATACATTTGCCTATGGGATTCATGAAATTAGCGTAGATACTTCGGCGCTATCATCCGGTGTAATCCGAATATTGAAGGTGCGGGGCATTTTTCAGGATGGCTATTACTTTGACTACGACGCCGTTCAGGACCAACCGCTGGAAAAAAATCTCAGTGAATATTTCTCTGCTCACACGACGCCGCTAAAATTACATTTGGCCATCGCCAGGAGAAAAATCGGCGCCAATGAACTTAGTGGAGATATGGCCAGATACTACCCTGATGAATTAACAAATGTAAATGACGAGAATACCGGAGAAAATCTTATCAATATTCCTATTTTAAAGCCAAAAATCCGTCTGCTGACCGAGAAAGAAGTAGACGAACGTTACACGAGTTTTCCTGTTTTTGAGGCGGAAAAATCCGTGGACGGCGGCGTGGTGGGCACAAATTTTATTCCACCATACATAGTTGTGGACGAGCATTCCAAGATATCCGAAATATGCCGCGGCCTGGCCCAGGCTGTTCGCGGTAAAATTTCCTACTTTGCGGACCGCAAGGATAACTACGCTGGCATCGTCACGGACGAATCCATGGCTTGCCTTAGAATATTGATACAGGCAGCGCTACCACTGGAGGCAATTATAAAGATTAACGGCCTGCAACCATTTGAAATATATAAATGTCTTCTGCATTCGGCGGCACATATAATTTCCGTGAATCCAACGCAATTAATTCCGCTATTGCCAAAATATGATCACACAGATTTATGGAACACGTTTGATGCGCTGCAAAAATATATCCAGAACATACTGGAAAAAATGAAACAAAAGTATGAAATTATTCGTTTCGAAAAAGAGGGCGCTGTATTTAAGGTGCAAATGAAAAAAGAATGGCTCGAGGTCGGTGACGAAATCTCCATAGGAATACAAAAATCGTTTTCCGCCACGGACGACGAAACCCTCAGATGGATTGCCGGCGTGCAAATTGCCAGCGAATCCATGCTGGGCATGATCAAGGACCGCAGGGTACTGGGAGCCGAACGCTGCGTACTGGAACGTGGGGCATATATTACCCAGCCCGTCGGCATGACTATTTTAGCGGTAAAAATAAAAAATGCCTACATAAAAGGCTCCGAAAAATTGTGTGTATCGAATCCCTCCCAGGTTGGGGCTCCGGAGGAGGTAATTTTATATGCCGAGCGCTAATAGCAGAGGCAGAGAAAATGCCCGCACAGGCTTTGGTGAAATGTTCGAATTATTCTGCCTCGATGTATTTGCTCACCAAAAAATGGCAGAAGAAAAAGCCGATGGCATCGATGGCAAGCATATTCATCAAACCATCAGCATGTCTCTCAAGGGATGGATGGAAAATGAGCGACACCTGGCTTTTCCCCAGGAAGCAAGGGAAATTATCTATCTAATGGCGGCCATCGCCGACGAAATATTTCTCAATATGGCCTGGGATGGGAAAAAATACTGGGAAGACAACATGTTGGAGGAGCGCTTTTTCGGGTCCCAGGTGGCCGGCGAAGTTATATTCGAAAAAATCAACGAGCTGCTAATGGGAAAACAGCTCCCATCCACTGAAAAAGCTGAAATATATCTGAAGGCATTATCTCTTGGATTTAGGGGGAAATTTAGGGGGCTAGAGGAAGAACTAGCGCAAATTAACATTTACCGGGCTAGGTTATATGATTTTATTGACCGACACGAGGCATCTATCACGGATTCTAGATCCCTGCTATTCCAAAAGGAATATGCCCGAACGATCCCGACAATGCATCGCAAGTTGCTGCCGGACGCTGCCCTGGTGACGTATATTTCTTCGTTTTTTGTATTTATGTTTTTGGTAATCAGCTCCATGGTCTGGATGCTGGAAACCAGCGATTTGAAAAAATTATTGCGGGATATTTCTATAGTGGCTCTAAAGGGGTAGCGGCATGGATAGCGGCATAGATAGCAGTAGCGTACAGCAGGGGAGCGACATTATCGATGCGGCGCAAAATAATGTGGAAGGCGGTATAGCTACTGTCCAGAGCAATGTGGCTGCGGCCCAGGACACCATCCAGAGCGGGCTGGATCTTGTTCAAAGCAAAATTGCACTTCTAAAAAACAGTTTGTCGCTGATCCCCAAGGATGCGGTACCGGCGGTAACCTTCGGCATGCTGGCGGTCGCCATTTTCTTGGTGATCGTTTTTTTTGCTCTGTGTGTGTTCTACATAAATTCCAAACCGCCTGCTATTATCAAAAAAAAGGAGAAAAAGGAAAGCAAGCCGGACGAAACCATAAATAAAAGGGTTCGCCATGAGGATCTTCCTATCATATCCGGAAGACTTGGAGAAATACTTACACTAAACGGACTCATAAAAGCCGGTCCCGTCACCAAAACATTTTTTAAAATTATGGAGGCCATAAAAAGTAGTACCTACGACATCCGCTGGCGCTATAAACTGCCGTGTTTTATGATGATAGGCCCAGAAGGTGCTGGGAAAAGTACCATACTGGCCAGTTTAAATTTTGAATATTTAACGGCCGACGGGTCTTCCATGGATTTCATGTGGAAATTATTCAAAAAGGCCGCGATTTTCGAATTTCCGCGATTGGAAACATCGGAAGATGCCAATAAATTTTGGCCATTCCTTGCCGAACTATTCCTGTTTATCCGGCCTAGACGACCGCTGGATGGAATTATTCTCACCATTCCGGCGGATATGTTGTTGGCAAATACGTCCAACATCCAGAAGCAGGCCCAGGAGACCTTCGACAGGATATTTGCCTTCCAGAGAGAAGTGAATTTTCGTCTGCCGATATACCTGCTAATTACCAAAACAGATTTAGTGCCTGGATTTGCCGAAATGGCCCGTATGCTGGAGGAAAGAACAAAACAACAAATCTTCGGCTGGTCTAATCCATACACGCTAAATACTGCCTTCTCCTCTGCCTGGATTGGCGAGATATTTGACACATTTAACGCGGGATTAAGAAAGGCCACGATTAATCTTGCCAAGGAAAAGTTGCATTCACGGGATTTGACGGATGCGATTTTATGTGGAGCACAATTCGATAAAATTAAAAAATCCCTGTCGCTGTATCTGATCACAATGTTTCAAGCTCATAATCCAAGCGATGGGCTGTTGCTTAGGGGTGTATACTGCATATGTAAACAGAAAGAAATCGCCGTATCCCATGATATTATTCAGCCTTCAGCGTTGAATCCACAACTATTATCCAACATTGATATTTGTGCCGGTAGTTCGTTTAACAACGCTCTTTATTTTGTCAACGATCTGTTTAAGGAAAAGATTTTTAAAGAATCCAATTTGGCGACCCCGATAAAAGTAGAAGCCATTGATATGAACGCCGTGTCCGTAAAAAATAAAATAATCTTTGCCGGTGGTGCGGTGGTAGCTTCTCTGGGCTGGTTCTACGGCAACTGCAATATAAAAGAAAAAATAGCCGACTACTATCACTCGCTCAGCGGGGTAAAAAGCATGATGATAAAAGTCAAATTTCTAGAAAAACACATAAGCAGCGCCGAGGATCAGTACGACATCAATAGACAAATATCTGCTCTGCTGCAGGGCATGCCGCTGATAAAAAGGTTTGATATAACATCGATTTTTGTGCCGCCATCCTGGTTTTCTAACCTACAGGAAGAAATAATGAACACGCTGGGCTTGGTGTTTGATGCGGTGGTGGTAAAAGCCATGTATATAGATCTCAACATAAATGTCAAAGAAGCTCTAAAATTACCATCTCCGGAGTGCGATGATTCATCGAGGGACATATTTGACGTTAATTCCTTCCGAACTTTCCAAAATCTTCTGAATTTTTCGAAAAAAATATCGGCCATAAAGCGATTAAGTTCGGAATACAATGAAATACGTCACCTGGAGGATCGGAAAAGCGTAATTGATCTAACAACCACCCTATTTAAAGGAAAATTTGATATATCAGAGGAAATAAAAACGCGACTTCCCAACAGAAAGCTTATGCCGCCGCAATTCTATCTGGAATCATTTCAGCCTAAAATTGAGGAGACATTGATTGCCCTGTTTGATGAATTTTTGCAGGAAGTTTTTAGTGATTCCATAGGAAAAATACTGCAGGCTGTCGCGGATAACATAAACAACCTAGGCGCTGCGTCCAAAGAATCTTCGGTGGCCTTCACAACGCAGGATTTGGCCAGGGTCTACCAAAGGACAGCGTTAATTAACGACATCTTGGGGAATAAAAATTTCGCCTGGATAGCCTCCGATCATTTCGCTCCTATTCCGCAATATGTAAACATGATGGACGCTCTTGGATCATCGGATATCATTAGCCGACAATGCGTAAAAAAACTGGTCAAGGATGCGGAATTGAAATTTCACAAATTCAAAGGCGCCCTTCTGCAATATAAAACAGATCTTACAGACAATATTTTCAGGGAAAATTTAACAGCTACGTCGGCTGGTTTCGATAATTTACAGAAAGAACTCAAAATATTGTTAGATCTGCCATTCATCTGCGTAGTGCCAAACGTTAATTTCAGTAACATCGTCCTGGAGGATAAAATGCTCATCTGGGACGTGAAAAAATTAAAGGAAATATCTGATCTTATAGACGCCTACTATGGTTTCAGCGAAACACTGCCGAAAGATATGCGCCCCCAGTACTTTGAAAATTACAAGACGATAGCTCGGAAATGTCTGCTGGTGACTCTGAGGTCGATGCTGGGCTGTGCAGAACTCATGGAAGACATGCCGCTGGGCAAATCCAGAGCTTTGCTGGAGAGCGCCTACAAAGACCAGGCCGACAATATACTTAGTTCCACCGTTGTCCTGGCAAAGTTGGTTAAGCTGCTAGACGAAATATACGCCGCAGATAGCGTAAGGGATTTTGGATTTTCAGCCACAATTGTGTCCCAATATACTAATTTACTGGAAAAAATAGACGCTTTATTCAACATGGAAACTCCCTATTCTCCCGGCGATGCGGTATTTGACGGCTGGAGGGGGGAT
Source organism: Holosporaceae bacterium (assembly GCA_031267415.1). GTDB lineage: Bacteria > Pseudomonadota > Alphaproteobacteria > UBA3830 > UBA3830 > BNWE01. Next base: position 14,041 of record JAIRZD010000055.1, on the reverse strand, counting down.
TCGACTCCCAAATACCTCGGCATCAAAGATAATATGGAGCTGAAAAAATATCTGGCAGCCCAGTTCGAAAGAATACAATTTTTAAGCAAAGACCTTGCTTCTCCGGTGGTGGAACTGCTAAGCACTCCCCATGTGCAGGAAAAGGTAAAAAACAGAGATCTGGTGTTCAAATGGAAGGAAATCATAGAATCCGTTAAGGATTACGAGGCTAAAAAACCAGGAAATTCTCTGGCTGGACTGGAGGAATTCCTCACCAATACTCTGAATGCGGTATCGTTGGAAGCCTTTGATTCCCAAGGTGAAATAAAAAATTTTTCGGAGGATGACGGCGATTTCTTCAGGGAAAAACGTTCCCATGTGGCCAAGGCTCTCATATCCCGCGCCGACGTGGTAAAATACGACAAAGCGGCAACCTCCTACAAAAAGATTGGCGATCTATTCAATTCTTCGCTGCGCAATAAATTCCCATTCGCTAATTCTGATAGTGAGGTATTGCTGGCAGATCTGGAGGCTTTCGTGGCTTTATATGAGCAAAACTCCGCCAATCTCCAGAACGTTTTTGAGCAAAATAAAGACCTAAGACAAATAAATGATGACGTATTTGTTTTCCTAAATAATATGAGTAAAGTAGTTCCATTGCTGAGGGCCTGGCTAAATCATTCCAAAAGTCCGGATCCGCAGGCTGCATCCATCGTATTTAACGTGATCCTCAGGCCATCTCCGGAAGCGGAGGCCCTGACGTCGTCGGTAATGGACCGGGAAATGATCGTAAATAGTACCACAATCCACGACAACACCAACGCCGTGTTCTTTAATGGCAATGAAACGACTGTTAACTTCAGCTGGGTTGCCTCTGCAAGCACTCAGCCATATAAAGAAGAAGCCAAGGGGAATCTATCCATTTCGGGACCTAGGGCAACTTTTTCCTACAAAGGGAAGTGGTCACTGTTCCGGATGATAGAACAGCACAAGATGAATAAAGACGTGGAGGCGCCGAGCGGAATTCTGCTGCAGTTCGATGTGCCATCCCACAGTCCGGGAAATGGAAATAGCCTGCTTACCACGAAAATTGTTCTGAAGGTTACTCCAATGCAAAAGGAAGGGGACAAGACAACCCCAATTGCCTGGCCAATTTTCCCGGCCACATGTCCTGATCTCCATAAACCCCAGGATTTGGTGGATCACTTTGCCGTCGAACCACATCTGGACGACCTGCCGGCATAAACTGGATAGGAGCTGCCCGAAGCGTTCGTCTGTAACGTTGCCTAGGGCGGGCGGATGATTTACATTAGCTGCGCATGAAGCATGTTTAAGGAGAAGAGGAGTGTGCTTGCAATCGTTGGTGGAGGCTCTGTACGCGATCGTATGGGGTGCAGGACCTGTCGCTGCGCTTGTGGGCGTCGGCATCTACTTCTCATTTAAATTGAAATTCCTGCAGATTTGGCGTCTAAAATTGGCCATGAAATGCATTGGCGATCCACGGGAGGAATCTCCGGCCGGTGGCGTCGCTGTATCGAATTTTGCGTCGCTCTGCACAGCTCTGGCGGCGACGCTGGGTACCGGAAATATTGTGGGAGTTGCGTTGGCCGTGAGTGCCGGCGGTCCTGGTGCCATATTTTGGATATGGTGTACTTCTTTTTTTTCCATGGCCACAAAATATTCGGAAGGATTCCTGGCGGTAAAATATCGGCACATTAATGATCAAGGAGAGATCTCCGGTGGTCCGATGTACTATCTGGAAATGGGAATGAAAAATCGAATTTTGGCCCGCAGCTTCGCGTTATTGGGTGCTGCCGTGGCCTTGGTTGGCATCGGCACCATGACGCAGTCCAGCTCCATCGCAGCGGCGGCCTATGCGCTGGGAATGCCGATTCCGCTAACCGCAGTGCTGTCGACGGCAGCTGTGGCGGCGATTATTGTTGGCGGCATATATCGAATTGCCTCTTTCTCCGAAAAAATAGTGCCATTCATGAGTGTCATCTATCTGGGAGCGGCTATTCTGGTTTTGATACTAAAGGCGGACTGTATTCCGCATACTTTTTATCTGATATTTAGCGGAGCCTTTTTACCCGAGGGCATTATGGGGGGAGGCCTCGGTATTACGGTGATGACAGCAATCCAGGTGGGAACCAGCAGGGGAATATTTTCCCATGAATCGGGGATAGGTAGCTCGGCCATTGCCGCCGCCGTTGCCGGAACGAATTCTCCAGTTAAACAGGGGCTTGTCTCCATGACGGGGGCATTTTTTTCGATAGTAGTATGCACCATGACAGGACTTGTGTTGGTCATTACCAATGGAGATACGTCAATTTTCAACATTTCACCGGCTGAAATGGATGGGGCGGCACTTACTGCCAATGCATTCGGTTACGGAATTGGGTCCCTGGAATTGGGAAAGTATGTGGTAATTTTTGGGATCATATTATTCGCATTTACCACCTGTGTTGGCTGGAGTTACTACGGAGAAAAATGCGTGCAATATCTGTGGGGAAGACGGGCTATCCTTCCCTACAAGATGGTGTTTTTGTTTTTTGTATTCCTGGGACCTTTTCTAAAAATGGGACTGATTTTTATGGTGGCGGATATCGTAATAGGTCTGATGGCCATCCCCAATATTGTCGGTCTGATATGGCTGCGGCGTGAGATAGTGGAAGAAACGGCTTTGTTTTTTGCAAAAAATAAAGCGCGCCATCGACCGTAAAAAATGCTAGACTCCCTCCGCACTGGGGGTGTGTTTTTGCCGAGCTAGCTCAGTTGGTAGAGCAACTGATTTGTAATCAGTAGGTCGTTGGTTCGAATCCGACGCTCGGCACCGTGGTAATTGCCGCTGGAACAAAAAAATGAAACGCGATTTTAAAAACATAAACGACTCGGTTATTAATGGCGGCAGCGTTTTCTATTTGTATGGGAATTTCAAAAAGTCCTGGGGAGTTTTCTGTGATTTTTTGCGGGAAAAAATAATTCGCAAATACGGCGCTGAAAATGTGACCATCTTTTGTGCGACCGTCGGCGATGCCCTGAAAATTCTCCGGGGACAATGCAGCCTATTCCGGGATAGCATCAATGTTTTTTGCCTGCGAAACATCGAGGATTCCCACGAGGAAAAACTTCGGCCTTTTCTTGGGCTGGAGGAAAATATTTTCCTGTTGGAAAGCGGCGACTACGGGAAATCGCGAAAAGTGACTGATTATTTTGTGAAAAGTAATTTTCATGCTGTGGCATCGTTCAAAAATGACCAAACATTGCATTCTCTCTGCCGGATGCTGCTGCCTACCATCCCACTGTCAATGGAAAGCGAACTGGTGAAAATCATGGGCAATACCGATGAAGATCTGAGGTCCGTGGGGATGAAAATAAGTCTCCTGATGGAGGATGGGGACCTGGATTTGCTGAAAGAATACACCGCCCATGCCGCCACTTTCCTCCAGCAGCTGGATTTTATTCCGCTGATCAGATATTTGCAGAATTTGGCCATAAAAGAACAGCTTTGCGATTCTAGGAAGGCCGGCGCCGGCTTGAAATTTCCGGAAAATATCCTGCAGTTGCTGCTTACTGCCGAGCTGCGACAAAAGTACGGCAGCGATCTACCGAAAAGCTATCTATATAATGCTATTGCTGCAGTTGGGGCTGCATCATAGTATGTGTGCTGCAGCCAGTTTAAAAAGGGTGAGTTGTTATGGTTGATATAAAACTTATTAGAATGTATCCGCAGTTGTTTGCGGAGTATGCGGCCATCAGAAATATGGGCGTAGATATTGAGTACCTACTGAAGATCGATGGCCAGTGGCGAAATTTAACTCAGTTGGTGGATGAGCAGCGTTCTAGACTGAAGTTATTGTCCGAGCAGCGAAATATCGAAGAAGCGAAAAAAACAAAGGCGGAATTGGGACAAAACGAAAAATTGCTCCGGGACCTGGAGACAGAGCGCAAAGATCTGCTGGATTTGGTGTTTAATCTGCTGTCGCCGGACGTGCCGATGGGGCAAAGCGATGCTGATAATGTGGAAATATATCGCTCTGGAGATCCCCGGCCCTTCGATTTTTCACCGCTGTATCATCACGAACTGGGGGAAAAACTGTGCATGCTGGACATGGAGCGTGCCGCAAAGGTGACCGGCAGCGGATTCTACTACTGGATGATGGATGGAGCCCGTTTGCAAACCGCGGCCTTCCGCTATGTCGAAGATTTATTAATTAACAGGGGGTTTATCCCATTTAAAACGCCTCTTTTGGCGAAAAAAACGTCACTCTACGGTACCGGATATCTGCCTTTTGCCCAGGATGAAATATACCGGCTGGCGGATTCTGAATTATCCCTAATTGGTACATCGGAGCAGTCTCTGGTGTCCTACAGGGCTGATGAAATCCTGGATGCCAATGAGCTGCCATTGCTCTACACCGCCTGTACCCCTTGTTTCAGATATGAGGCCGGCGCCGCCAGCCGTCAAACGCGGGGAATATTTCGGGTGCACCAATTCCAGAAGCAGGAACAAATCGTGCTGTGTCGGCCGGAAGAATCGGAATATTGGCATCTGTTTTGCCAAAAGAACATAGAAGATATCATGCAAAGTCTTGAAGTCCCTTATCGAGTCGTTCTGGTGTGCACCGGAGACATCGGGGCGCCGGGTCATAAGAAATTCGATACGGAAGCCTGGTTTCCGGCTTTTGGTGCCCATAAGGAAACGCATTCCAACTCCAATCTTACGGATTATCAGACGCGTCGCCTGAAAATTAGAAGCGGAAAAGATCGTCAAATGGAATTTCTGCACACCATATCGGCGACGGCACTGACGGATCGGGTGATTGTCGCAATAATGGAAAATAACCAAACCCGCGAGGGATTTATTCGTATTCCCAAAGTTCTGCAGCGTTATATGGACGGTCAGGAGGAAATTCGTCCGCCGCAAAGGTCCGCTTCCATTGAACGGCCGGATGTATCATATCTGAAAGATAGGGTACCATCTGCTTCCTACGTGAGCATAGCCGATCATTGCAGGGCGATTAAAGAGTATTTTTTGGACAAAAAATGATCGGAGCGGAATTATTAAGCCTAACCACGCTGGTCATTTGTTTTTTAGCAATTCTGATGGGGGTCAGTTTTTTCGGCAAAGAGGGGTTGTATGTGTATGCAACTACCGCCGTCATCATTGCCAATCTGCAGGTGCTGAAACTCACAAAATATGATTTTTTGAATACGCCGGTTGCCCTTGGAACGGTGGTATTTTCCACTACCTTTGCGGTGGACAACATATTAAACGAATATTTTGGAGCGGAGGCAGCGCGGAAATGTGTTGCGATCAGTTTTTCCGGATACCTGCTTTTTGCCATTCTAATGAAAATTACAGCGCTACATCCGGAAGTAACAATTTCCGACTGCGTAAATATGCATACCGAGATGGAGCAATTGTTTTCTCCGGCTTTTAGCCTATTTGCCGCCAGTTTACTTTCCTATATTGTGGGTCAATTTACGGATATATTCATATTTTCAAAATTAAAAATGCTGTGGGGCCGGAAGTATGTATCCTGCAGGTCGGCGATTTCCATGGGGCTATCTACATTTGTTGATAATTGTTCATTTTCTCTGCTGGCCTGGGTGATCTTTGCGAAACATCCGCTGCCGCTGAGCTCCCTTTGGACTACTTATATCTGCGCCGCCTATTTTATGAGATTAGCAATTGCTACGCTATGCGTACCTCTAGTAAAATTAGCCGGCATATTTATGAAAAAAGAGTAAAGAGTAAAAAGTAAAGAGAATAGAACTAATGTACAGTGCATTTAATTTTACCATGAAATCCTACGGGCCTACGCGCGCAAGAAGTGGTCGTCTTGTCACTCCCCACGGAGAAATATCTACGCCGGCGTTTATTCTTTGCGGAACAAAGGGCAGCGTAAAGGGGGTGGCGCCTATCCAGCTGCGGGAAGAGCGAACCCAAATAATTCTGGCCAATACCTATCACCTATTTTCACATCCAGGATCTGACTACATAAAAGAGCGCGGCGGACTTCATAAATTTATGGGCTGGAATTTGCCGCTGTTTACAGATTCCGGAGGATTCCAAATATTCAGTCTGGGACACGGGTCGGTGGCCGATGAAATTAAGGGGCGCAGGTCCGGCTCATCCACGTTATTGTCGATTACCGAAGAGGGGGCGATCTTTAGATCCTACTGGGATGGCAGCCGACAATTACTTACTCCGGAAAAATCCATTGCCGTGCAGCGAGATTTGGGAGCGGATCTTATTGTATCTTTCGATGAATGCACTCCGTTTCATCTGGATAAAAAACATACAGAATTATCCATGGAAAGATCTCATCGCTGGGAAAAAAGATCACTGGAGGAATTTAGGTATGGAAACGATGGGACGCAGGCCATTTATGGGATAGTTCAGGGCGGCATATACGAAGATTTGCGGAAACGCAGCGCGGAATTTGTGAGCGGCCATCAATTTTTTGCCACTGCCATAGGTGGCACGCTTGGCTCCACGAAAACGCAAATGCTGGAGGTGGTGGAAATGGCTTTGAATGGTCTCGATGTGTCGCGGCCCATCCATCTTCTGGGGATCGGTGGAATATCTGACATATTCAACGGTGTTATCAGGGGCATAGACACCTTCGATTGTGTGCATCCGACCCGCATAGCCCGGCACGGCGGCGCGCTGGTGAAGGCGACCCACAGGGACTGTCAAAATAGAGAACACATAAATCTCAAGCGCGCCCAATATAAGGATGACGATGATCCAATCGAAATGGATTGCCGCTGTTCCACCTGTCGCAGTTTCTCCAGAGCCTATCTCCATTATTTATTGAGGGCCAATGAATTGCTGGCGCCGTTGGCAATAACGATTCACAATATTCATTTTATGAATAAACTAATGGAAGAAATACGCGCCGCAATGGAAATTGGCAAGCTGGATGACGTGAGGGCGAGATGGTGCTAATCCGATGTTGGTTGATTGCGTTTTTCTGTTTTCACTTTGCACAAATTGAAGGGGACAGCAAATCCGACAGCGAACCCCAGGCCAGGGCTGACGAACTTGTGGAGGAAATATCTGACTTTCGCTATGGCGTAAAGCTATTCATAACCAGAGATGAAAATTTATTTGGCACCATATCCGGGCTGTTTTCAGATTCCGAGATCGAAGCCGATATAAAGCAGCTGCGCACATTTAGCGAAGAAAATAAAATTGTTAGCAATATGAAATCGTTGCTGGCCCGCATAGAAAACGACGTCAATGAGATATATAAAAAAGCGCATGCGCTGGGATTCTACGATGCCCATGTAAAATATAAAATTAGCACCGCCAATCCAAAACGCATGGACGTAAAAATATACATTGATTTCGGGATGGAATTTGATCTGAATCTAAATTTGCAATTTGTCGGAGATGTCGAAAACAATGGCGAGCTTCTGCCCAGATATCGCGCAAAATTCGATGAAGAGCTCAGCGAGACCAAAGCCTCCATTGCCAGTTTAAAGGAGACCATAAACAGCGTCGTTTTTAATCTCCAATCCGAGGGTTATTTCGATCCACATGTGCTGGAACAGCGGGTTCACATTGATTATTCCAAAAAAACGGCGACGCTGAATTTAACGGTGGATCCGGGCCGCAATGTGGTATTTTATTTTACCGAGATAAAGGCATTTCCGGATATAGAAATGAGCTTCATAGTAAATCGAATGGAGTGGAAGGAGGGTGAAAGATTTAACATCGAAAAACTAAAAAATACCGCGGAAAATTTGCGCAATACCCAGATTTTTTCACGGGTGACACTGGGGCCCCAAAAAGATCGAGTCCTGCGTGATAAAGTTCCTATTCTGGTGGAGGTGGAAGCGGATAAAAAACGCCTGATGGATTTCAGCCTTTTATATTCCGGAATCCAAAACGGCAGTGGCTGGAAAAAATCCAACGGCCCAAAAAAAATGAAATCCATCATTACCCGTCTATGTTGGACAAATTTTAATAGTTTCGGTGGCGGAGAAAAATTACGAGCTACGCTGGAAGGAACGCCAATGAATATGGAGTCCAAAAGGTCCGACTATTCCTTTGAGCTGGCATTGACCAAGCCAGATGTCATTTTTAGAAACGATACACTGGAGTCCAGTCTAGCGCGGCGACAGGAATTGACCAACGTATTTTTCAAAAAAAGCGATAAAATATCTATGATATTTTGCTATCCGCTATCGCCGGTGACGATTATCAGCCTGAGTGGAGAATTCTGGAAAAATTACATCGATGGCAGCGAGATGTTTTTCCGGGAATCCGGGGATAATAACAGGAGATACGAAAGCTTCGATTCCTATCTGGAATTTATCTTCGACAACACCGACGACATTTTGAATCCGACCAAGGGCTATAAGGCTTTTGTAAAATTTTCCAATAGCCGGCTATGGCATTCATCCGCCAAGCGCATGCAGCGTTTCGACTCCTGGTTTTCCTATAACCACGCGCTTGATAAAAACAAAAAAAATATTTTTTCATTTTATATTTTCCAAAAATTTATTATGGGAACGGCGGTGGACCATATTCCCCTGGACAAAAGGCTCTATGCCGGTGGCCTAAATTCCGTCAGAGGATACGCCAACCAAATGGCGGCCGAATTTGTGGCCGGTGGGGATTCTCCGATGGGGGGAAAATTATCCGTTGAATTTTGTACGGAAATCAGAAAAAAATTTAACGAGGATTATGGCATGGTTTTGTTTTTTGATGGAGCAAAAATTTTTCAAAATAAATCCACCAGACCACATCTCCGAACGGAGCCTGCAAGATGGTTTTTCTCCTATGGATTTGGTCTGCGATATTTCACCAGCATTGGCCCCCTGAGGGTGGATTTTGCATTTCCTATCAGGGGAAGAAAGAAGATAGATTCGAAAATGCAATTTATCATAAGTTTAGGGCAGGCGTTTTGACTATAATCCTTCGACGTCTAACCAGAATTATATGTGGATTTTTCGCCGTTTGTGCTTTTACGCTGGCGCTGGCCCTGGGTTCCTTTTTTTTTGATGCTGGGCGCGACGTCCTGGTAAAATTTGCGAAAACATGCTTCGCAATGAAAAATGTTGTTTTGGACATCAGTGGACTTGATGCCGGCGTCACGAAAATTCAAAAAATTTTCATCCAGTCTCCAGATGGAACTGAATTAACGTTTTCCAATATCCGATTACGCAGAAATAACATTTTCGAGCGATCATCGGTGCGGATAGAAAAATTTATTCTCAATAATAGCTCAACGGGGAAGAATGATTCAACTCAGCAATTAAATGCCCTGCTTCCTGCCCTGAAAATTTTAAGAACTTTTCTCGCAGATTTATCTCTGGAGGAGGGAATTTTAAATATTGCTGGAAAAACTTACAAACTCTCGGATCTCCACTACCAGTCGACGGAGTTGGTGGACAGATTGTCTGGTAAAATAAACCGACGACAGGGGCTGGACATATTTTTCATGTGGAAAAATTCATCCTGCCACCGCAGCAGAATAGATTTTAAAAATTTCTTGGATTTTAATGGCACTTTACTCATCAATAATCCGGAACTGGACGTGGCCACCTGTGAATTAATTGCCTCGTTGGGCGAGTTAAAAATAGAAGCCAATGGATCCTACAGAGATTCCCTGGCGGCCATCGACATACCCAATGCCATTGCAAAATTTCGTGGAAAAGTTTGCAAAATTTCCGGGAGTTTATATTTGAAAAATAAATGCGCAAATTTCAAAGCATCGGCAAACCTAAATGATTTTACCCAAACTCTTCCGCCGGAAATCAATGGGAATTTCAAAAATGTGAGGGCGCTGTTCGATGTAAACTGCGATTTCAGCAATGACTTTACCGGCAGTTTTGACACCGTGATTTCAAAGGCCAACGGGAAAATAGGCGACCTATCCGGAACGTTTGGACGCGGCAACATCGCCGTCGAAGGAGACATCGGTTGGATTCGCGTATCCGGACTGGGCTTCGAAAAAATACAATGTAACCTTCGGAACAATGGTGATCTTTTTTTAAAAGCCCGTGGAGAAGTTTTTAATCTTGCAGCCCAGGCGAAAATCGACAAAAAAATACTGCTGCAAAAAATGGAATTGACCTCCAGGCATGGAGATTACCTATCAACCACCGCGCCCATCGAATTGTCAAAAACGGCGCCATATTCATTTGAATTTTGCTTCAATCGATTGGACATTTTAAAAAACATCCTAAATATTTCCGGAGATTGTCGTGGGAAGATTAGCGTCGACAGCGAAAAAAACAGTCTATCTCTGACCCTTTCCGGCAAAAATATAGCCTACCATGACTGGAATTTTCGCGACGTTGACCTATCTCTAGCCCAGGAACAGCTGAACCTATCGGCGACCATCAACGAAGATTTTTCCCTCCATGTCCAGGGAGAATGTCGGGATTTTTGCCGGAGAATATCTCTAAAAACCTGTTCGCTGATGAAATCCGCTAAAGTTATCGGCAAATGTGCCGCCTGCGATCTGGATTTCATAAATGGCGTCCATAAAATTTCCCTGCAATTGCAAAACAAACATGGGGCGCGCAGCGGCGGCGTGGACGTTAGCCACGCCAATAATTCTACGGATATAAACGTATTTTCTTTAGATACCACTGGACTGCAAAAATTATTCCGCCGCAGTATTCCGGCGTTGATACTGGACGGCTCGCTGCGATTGGCATCCATCAATGGATTTTTTGTGGGAGAAGGAGAATTTTCCACTGTTACGCCGGTAACTAAAAAAGGTGGGATAGCCATAAAATTAAAATTACAGAACAACGGCGTAGATCTCAAAGTGATCGTAAAACGTCGACAACGAGAATTAGTGGCCGCATCGTTTTTGCCGCTGCTCATTCGCTCCAGTGGCGTCGTTCAGCCGGACCTTTTCAGCAATGCGTTTAGTTGTCACATTTCCGGGGATATGGAACTAACTGATCTGCTGGAATTAACGGATAAATTGGATATCCGGGGAAGCATCAATGGCGATATGCGAATCAGCGGCAGCATGGCTAACCCAGTTGTTAGTGGCCATCTTAGTGCTAAAAAAATGCGCATCATCGTAAATGATTTAATGCTCAAAAATGGCAGCATTTCGCTATCAGGGGATGAGGGCAACAATCTAATTTTAAACGGCGAGTTTGTTGACTCCAACAATCACAAGTTAACCATCGGCGGTGGTGGAAAATTAGCGTTTAACGGACTTATGCCGAATATAGAAACGAACATGCTGCTTAATTTTGGCAACTACAAGCTTTTTGATACGGATAATACGACTATAATTGTTGTGGGTTCGGGCAAGATCACCGGTCCCATCGGCGATCTGCTTATCAGTGGCGACGTAACCATACCAAGCTGTAAAATTCAAAAATTCGACAGCGATGAAGGCGAAAAAAAAGATGAAATTATCATAGAAAATGAAATTCGCATAAAAAAGAAATCAATACGGCAGGAGCATCAGCAAGAAAATTTATTCAGATTCGATATAAAGGCGCATTGTCCAAAAATATTTTTTTCCGGCCGGGTGTTTGAGATGATTTTGCGGGGAAATTTGCACATATTCGACTGCGACCGCCGTCTAACCATGACCGGACTGCTGAAATTGGTCGAGGGTCGGGTAGACCTCTTCGGCAAGCGAATGAAAATGATAAGAGGCGCCGCTGAATTTCTCGGAGAATTCCCATTTGATCCCAAATCCAGGCTCTCCTGCATCCGCAACTTTGGCGATATCCTTGTATATTTTGATATGGAAAACATTCCCGGCAGCGGTCTATCCTTTAATCTTTACTCCACGCCAAATTATTCGAAGGATATAATTTTATCCCATATGCTATTCGGAAAAGATTTGAAATATTTATCGGTATCCGAGGCGGCGCAGTTGGCGCATGTCATGGCAAGTTTCAGTGGTCACGGCTATGTTTTCGCCGTGCTAAATACCTTCCAAAATATTGGCATAATCGATAATCTTTCCTTCAGCGATTCCGCCAAAAGGAGCAACTCGTTGAACATCGATAAAACATCCAATTCGGAACAGAGCCTAAATATTAGCGCCGGCAAATATGTCGGCGACAATGTCTACATAAGCGTCAATAAAAACTCCGAAGGAGCTTCCTTCGATGTTGATTTATCTCTGACTCCCAAAATATCGCTAAAAGCCAACACCGCCGGAGAAGCAGGCATAAGCTGGAAATACAGATACTAGTTAGCTATGACTGATGAGATAATTTTAGTTTAATGTGATGAAATAGATTAGACAATTTCGTAATTCTTTTCGCTGCTGAACAATTCGCGCAGCAGCAGATTATTCAGTTGATGTCCGGAACAAAAACCATCGTATTGTCCATGAATTCGATAGCCGGACAACGCAAGATCTCCCGCAGCATCCAGTATTTTATGTCGAACCGGTTCATTGACAAAACGGAGTCCAGATTCATTTAGGGGAAGACCGTTGGTATCGAACACCACCGTATTCTCCAGAGATGATCCCAGGGCCAAATGATTTCTTTTTAAAAACTCGGCGTCTTCGAAAAATCCAAACGTGCGTGCCGGAGCAATGGCCGTCATGAAATTATCTTCGGAAAAATCGTGGGAAAAATCCAATGGAGTCGCCAATCCGCGGTGAGAAAAATCGCAGCGCATGTTTATGCGTAGGCGATCTGCCGGTGCCAACGATGCCCATTTCTCCGGCGATCCGACTTTTATTGGTCTCAGAACTTTTAGAATTCCGGCGGCAGCCCGCTGCTCTTTTATTTTCGCGTGACAAATTTCTTCGGCAATTATTTTTGCGCTACCATCCAGACCTGGAATTTCTTCACCTTCCAGGGCAATGATGGCATTGGATATTCCAAGTCCATAGAGCGCCGCCAGCAAATGCTCCACGGTCGCCACGGATACTCCGGCACCGTTTGTTAATTTTGTGCCTAAATTAGTGTCGGAAACCAGTCGATAGTCGGCCGGGATACAAAGCGGGTGCTCTTCCCCCTCGATCCATGTTTCCCCGGATGGCCCATCGGCATCCAGCCGGACAAATTTCAGGCCGGAATCCTCTGGAGCCCCAAATATCCAAAAACTACTTTTTTTCCCACTATGGAGGCCAACACCTTCTAGCTTTAGATGAGAAGCTATCGTTCTCTGAAGCATAAATTCTCCAATCTTTTTTACAAAACTATCATATTTATAAGACTATCATAAAATAGCCGCCGATGCTATTATCGGCTGCTGTAAAAGTAATTTTCATGTAAATGCCAGGTACAATTTACGACATTCCGCTTTCGAAAAATTTCCTGCTGGAAACAGCAAAAACCATCACATGTCTTTGGAAAAACTTTGACAGCTGCCGCATATTTCTCCCAAACAGACGTAGTTGTCGGGTATTTATGCATCATTTCAGCGCCGCCATTGGTGTCAGGGAGATGGCCAGGCCACCGAGGGTTTCAGCCCTGGGCGATAATATGGAATTTGATGGCGAAAAAGCGACATATCTTATGGCCCATCTGCTCCGAAAAAACATGAAGAATGAACACATTTCCATCAACAATCTTTTTCAGTTGGCCGGCAGCATCACGGCGCTGCTGAAGGAGATTGTAATGTCCGATCTGGAGTGGAATCGATGGGAAGCCATGCTTCCGCAGCGATTGCGAAATTATCGGGAACAGGCATTTGGCATATTATCGGAATGTCTGCGTTCCGACGAAATAAAAGACATCGTTGGCGAGTTCAGGATAAGGAAAAATTTGTTTCTGAAATCACTTTCCGCCGGACGAATCGCTGCCGTTGGTATTTGCCCTAGCAATCGCTATGCCAGTTTATTTTTGCAGAAGGTCGCGCAATCCGACGATGCGCTGCTATTTATCAGCGACGACGGAAAGCGGGAATCCAGAAATTATCAAATCAACAATGAATTATATGAGTTATTGGAATTAAAAAGGCCAGCCGTCATTAGACTTCCTTCGAAACAAAGATATTTCGAGGAATTTATAGGAGCATACGGAGCGCAGGACCGCAGTGTACATGTGGTACATGAGGATCCGAGCACCGAAGCGACGCAGAAATTACCGAAAG
>JAIRZD010000054.1 GCA_031267415.1 Holosporaceae bacterium | reverse complement strand
CTTTCGGTAATTTCTGCGTCGCTTCGGTGCTCGGATCCTCATGTACCACATGTACACTGCGGTCCTGCGCTCCGTATGCTCCTATAAATTCCTCGAAATATCTTTGTTTCGAAGGAAGTTATTGCCGCCGATTGCGTATTTTTCGAGTGTTTTTCAGACTATGGATTTGGATTTGGATTTGGATTTGTTTTTGATTCTCGCGGGCTTATGTCATCTATAAAACATGAGGCTGCAAAAGATATTAGCAGCGACGCCAAAACCACGATGAATCCCCTTTGATAATCGCCGGCCGTATAGGGATCTTCCAGTATTGATGTGCTTGAGGAATGATCCGCCATATGGCCAACAATTGGAATCAGCAAGGTTCCGCCCAGCATTGTGAAAGTATTCACCAGACCGGAAACGGTGGCTTCGAGATTTTTAGGAGCGGAGCTAATGGCGCAGGGAAAGGCTAAAAACTGGCATGATCCGAAAAGTCCAAATAGGAACGACAAAACTGTCAGGATTAAAAAATTTGTTTTGTGAAAAATAATGGCCGTCATGAGACAAAAAGTGATGGCGCTTCCGATGATCATGGCCTTCTTATAGCTATTAATTTTCACGGATACCCAGGCGGCCAGAGGACATCCGATGGCAAATCCCACAAAAACTGCATTAATCGCTGATGTGGCCTCCAGTTTATTAATGCCATAGAAAAGTTGCAGAAAAGGAATGCCCCAGGCGCAGCAAAAAGCGTTCTCGGCTCCCAGCAGCATCATGGAAAAAATTCCGGCCAGGATAAACTGCTGATATGCTTTCCGGTTACTGAAGATTTCCCCTAATGACGCAATGATGTATTGGGAAGTTACGCCTTTTTCGGCTGCTGCCACTGCGAAACTAGTTTTTTTGCCATCGACGACAAACGCCAGCACCAAAAATGATAAAAAGCCAAACGACCCTACGCAAATGACGGCATTTTCCCAGGCGTGTTGTCGAGAAAAGTAGGCCAGCGTGGTTCCTATCAAGATTGGTCCACAGCATCCGCAGGCAGTGGCTATGCCGGACACCAGCGTGGCCTTTTCCCTTTGAAAGTAGGCGATTGAGAGCTTCAGCAAAAGTACAAACGAAACAGATCCACCCAATCCCATTATGGCCTGGGCTAAAAATCCAACCGTTTTATTACGACTAAGTACAAGCAACATTGTTCCACAGAACATGCAAAAAAAAGCGCTTAGCGCTATAATCTTTGGGTTAATAGCCTTATCTATAAGGATGCCCACCGGGATCTGCATGGCCGTGTATGTCCCAAAAAAGACACTAACCATATCGCCCCACTCCCGTGGCCCGACAGAATAATGGCGCCGGAACTCTTCATTTAGCACATTGGGAATTGATGTTTCTAGCCCATATTGATACACGAAAAATATTACGCAGAAAATCCATAGAACGAGACGATCCCTGTTTTTTAAAATGTCCATTGAGTACCACTCCACGCCCTACAACAATATTGGGCTTTTATTTATTAAACAAAAGTATATGCTGTTTGGCGCGAATTGTTTAGATGCAAAATTTACGGGAAAGGAGTTCCAATCGGTGGATAAAAGGAAACGATACAGGGAGTTAGTTAATCTCCTGAAAAAATATTCGGAGCAGTATTACCTCTGGGATTCGCCGACGGTTACCGACGCCGCCTATGATGAGCTATACAACGAATTGCTTGATCTGGAAAAAGAATTTCCCACATTAAAGGCCAGCGATAGTCCATCCCAAACGGTGGGGGCCAAAGCGACTGGCAAATTCGCAAAAGTATCTCACCCCTACCCCATGCTGTCCCTGGAGAATGCCTACAGCGAAGATGATATATCGGTATTTTGGGAAAGATTGAAGAAGTCCGCCCGTGGTCACCGGGTGGATTTGGTCCTGGAGCCAAAATTGGATGGATTATCGGCGTCGTTGACCTATAAAAATGGCCTGCTGGTGCGCGGTGCAACCAGGGGAGATGGAGTGGTGGGCGAAGACGTTACGCAGAACATCATGACATTGGAAAACATTCCACGGAAAATCGTTGCCGAAAATCTGCCAGAAGAAATTGAAATCCGTGGCGAAGTAATAATGAAAAAAAAAGATTGGCAAAAACTGAATGAGCTGCAGGCGGATTCTTCGAAAAAATTATTTGCAAATCCGCGAAATGCCGCCGCCGGATCACTGAGACAACTGGATGCCGAGGTAACTCGATCACGAAAGCTAACTTTCTTTGCCTATGCCCTGGTGGCCAGGAAGCAAGTTTTTAGAACCCAAATGGAGATACTGGAAGCCCTGGCTCACTATGGTTTTTCCGTTACAGATAAAATATCCGTCTGCCAGGACCAGGGGGAAGCATTTCTTTTTTATTCTCAGTTGGAACGCCAAAGGGCAGAGCTAGACTATGACATTGACGGCGTTGTGTACAAGGCCAACGATCTTTTTCTGCAGCAGGAGATGGGAGCGTCGTCGAAATTCCCACGCCATTCCATCGCCTACAAATTTCCAGCCGAAAAAGCCGAAACAACCGTTTTGGATATTGTTCTGCAGGTGGGACGCAGTGGTAATATTACTCCGGTGGCCGAATTAAAACCCGTTACCGTTGGGGGAGTAGTGATCAGCAAAGCGACGCTGCACAATCGCGATGAAATTGAAAGAAAAGATATCCGTGTCGGGGATCGCGTAGTTTTGCAGCGGGCCGGCGACGTTATTCCCCAAATTTTATATCCACTCCCGGAAAAACGCCCCCCAAACGCTGCTCCATTCATTTTTCCGGACGTTTGTCCCTGCTGTGGATCTGGGTTGGCGATCAGTGAAGCCGAGGTGGCCATAAAGTGTTTAAACATAAATTGCGAAGCCCAGATAATCGAAAAATTGATTCATTTTGCCTCCCGCCACGCCTTCGACATAGAAGGACTCGGCGATGGGAATTTGCGATTTTTGTTCGGGGCCGGTTTCGTAAGAACTCCACCGGATATTTTCGAGCTGGAAAATAAAAGGCTACAGATAAATCTGGAAAATATGGATGGCTGGGGCAGTCAATCGGTGGAAAATCTCTTCGCTTCCATTCGTCGTGCCCGGGTAATGACGCTGGATAGATTCATATATGCGCTGGGGATCCCCCAGGTTGGACGCTCCGTATCGAAGCTACTAGCAACTTTTTTCGGATCAGCCGCCCAGCTACTGGAATACGCGCAGGATGAAAAATTGAACGAACTACTGACAATAGAAGGTATCGGTCCGGCCATTCTGCAGGACATAACAAATTTTCTCAACAATGAAAACAATATGGAATGCATCCGGAGGCTCGTCGACCAGGTGGCGGTGTCGAATATGGGGATTGGGGAAGATGGCCCACTAGCCCATAAGACAATTGTATTTACTGGCGTTTTCCAGCACCTATCCCGAACAGAAGCCGGAGAGTTGGCGGAAAAATCCGGGGCCAAAGTAATGTCCTCCGTTTCCGCCAAAACATCCCTGGTGGTAGCCGGTGAAAATGCCGGGAAAAAATTAGACCAGGCCCAAAAATTGGGAATAACCATACTCACAGAATCTGATTTTTTAAAAATAATAGGAATCGACTCATAATTTAACTTTTTATAAAAAAATATTCAGCAATATCTACGCTAAACGGTAGGTTTTGTAGTATGAGTTTTTTTAGTAGTACCGTAGATTTTATCAGCGGACGGCGGAGGATATCCAGATCGGATAACGTCGCCACCGCTGTGAATTCGGCAAATTCAGAAGATTTTCCGGAAAAAATACTGGCGAATTCGGATTTTGTGCCGGATTTAGATTTTTCGGCAAGAGATTACCTGAAAGAATCATTTTCGGTGCTAATCGTAAAACCGATTTCCGGATGCATGGCCAAAATAATCCGTGGCATTTCCTTTGTCATTACGGGTATTCTTGGCGGATCGGCTTTCGCCATCGTTGTCTGCTGTGCGCTTATGCAATTTGGATCCATAGAAAATTCGCTCATCGGAACCGCTATTTCCCATCCTTTTGAAAAAATGTTTCCTGATCTGGACATATCAGTAAAATCTGCCATGTTCCAGTGGAACGCTGAACACAAAACATTTGAAATAAATCTAAGAAAAGTTAGGGCCGACGATGTGGTTGTACCAAGGATATCGATCATCCCAAATTATCTGGAGAGTATTCGACAGCAGAAATTAGTGCCAAAAATTATTTCCATAGAAAATGCCCGCATCAATGCTTTTGTCGCCGAAGACTATAAGTCGCTGTCCGTTCGCTCAAATATGGAAAACAACAGCGAAAATGGATCGTCATTTGATCCGGCGGTGGTCATCGCTGGAATAAATGCCGCATTGGATAAAAATACGCTGCTAAAACTCGTAAATGTCGATCTGTTCGTGACAACCAAGGATAACGTTGTCTGGCCACTGAAAAAACTCTACTGTGAATATAGAATAGGCTCAAAAATTCCCAACGTTCTGGCATTTTCGTCCGTAATGCCGAGAACTGATCATTGCGCCAGCATAAAAATGCATAAGGTCCTGGAAAACGGACAAGTATTTCATGAGATTAGGTTGGACTCCCTGAATCCATTCGCCATACACAGCACCTTTGCACATAAAAATACCCCATTTGATGATTGGGTAGCGCTACTGGAGGGGTACGATCTACCTGTATCCGGCACATTAAAGCTAAAGTATCACAATGGCACTCTGTCAAATTGCAAATTTAATCTAACAGCATCCGTTGGGACCGTAAGATTGCTAAGCCAAAATTCACTGGCCCTCACATTGGGCAAAAAAATAGATAACGGGAGCATTTCCGGCACCATTCAGCCACACAAGGCTGACATAGATTCCGTAAATGTGTCCTACGGAGACTCCGGCGTAAGATTGACCAACATCAACATACCGCTGAAGAATTTTCTGCCGAGAAGTCATGGGGACATAAATGGAACCCTGAGCGTCACCAACATTGGTATGCAGGGAATGGAAACCATTCTTCCGGAAAACATTTCCAAGACCATTGTGCCAGCTTTTAAAAATTGTCTACCGGGATTTAGATTAGAGTCCTTCAAGGTCGACCTAAACGGCCCCATATCTTTCGGTCGAGAATTACCAAAAAACCAGCTGGCGATAGGACAGGGAATGTTTAAAATTAGCGACGCCAGGATCCCAATCGGCAACGATACCATCACCAACATAGATGCCATCGGGACCGTAACCAATGACGGTTTGGATATAAAATTGCTGAATGCAAAACTGAATAATACTTTCATAAACGGCGGAGCGTTTTTCCTATCCAACCGGGATAATTCATGGATAGGGAAGGTTAATGTGGTGCTTCCACTAAAGGACATATCCAATTATGCATCTGAAGTTTCAAGTAAATTATCCATTTTGCCGCTGGATAAATTGAACATAAAAGGTGATGCCAACCTGGATATGAAAGTGGTTCGCGTAGATGGGGATAAAAAAACAAAAAACGGTATACCTTTTAGAATTGTGGAGTGCGAAGGAGAAATCTGTTCAATAGATAATCATAAAAAAATCTCCATGTGCTGGAATGGGGATAAATTAACCCTGAGTGGGGATCTGAATAGCGAAAACGATAACTCCATCAAAATAAACATCAAGGAAGATTCTGCCACAAAAAGTGGGACCGCCAATTTCGAGATGGATTGCAGTTCGGATTTTCTAAAGACGCTACTGCCCATAACTCCAAAATGGATTTCCGGCAACGTAACTCTGCGCATCGACAATTCCTGGGATAAGGGAAGCGAAGTGTTTGATCTCATTGCCGATCTTAAGGGAACCTCGCTGGATATTCCGGTGATCGGTAACGTCAAATTGCCAGTAGATGACGGTACATTCAAGGTAACCATCACCAAAAAAGGCAATATATTAGATTTTTCCAATTTGCTACTGGAGACCAATAATACAAAGATTTCCGGCAAGATCGTCACCACTCTGACAGGAGATATCATTAGGTGTTCGCTAGATACATTCAACATCAACGGCTGTTCCGCGCGCCTAAGTTTGTCCAGGGAAAAGAACTCTGGCTACTTATTTTCGTTGATGGGTAATAGCATCGACATAAGTCGACTGTCATCGCTGCAACACATACTAGGCAAAAATACGTCATCGCTATTGGCCTACGTAGACCTCAGGGAAATAGTGCTATCTCCCTACAAAAAATTGAATAACATCAAAGGTAACCTCAGGGTTAGTAACGGTCGTATTGTTGGCGGAGAGTGCGTATCTCTATATGGGAATGGCGCCACACTGGCGCTAAATGCAAGGCCTGTGGAGGGATCCCCCGACGGCGTTGTCATGCTTTCCGCCTCGGACGCCGGAGAGCTCATGAAGTATCTGGGCATTTCAGACTGCATCAATGGTGGAACGCTGAATGTTTCCTTTAAGTCCTCCGGTGAAACTCCGATAATGATGTCTGGTAAGTCCTCCGGCGAAACTCCGATAATGATGTCCGGTGGATTTGAGATGAATAATTTCATGGTTGTTAACAGCACTACCATGAAAAAATTGATTTCTCTGTCTTCTCCCCATCTGGTCCCGGGCAATGATTTATCCTTTGGCTGCAATTCGTTTGTGGGCCATTTAATAGCATCAGGAGATAAATTGGAAATAAGAAATGGTAGAGTACTGAGTCCATTGATGTCTTTCACCATCGATGCATCCTATGATCGCAGAAAAGACGAAATCGCCGCCGCCGGTCTATCACTGCCGATGTCGTCCATTATCAATAGTCAGAAAGGAAAGGGCGCCTTCGTGGGCGAGTACCAGGGCTCTGGACAGCTGGCATCTCCATCCATAGCTGTTAAAACATTGAAATTTATGGAATATAAATCCATAGAAAACATTTTCGGAAAAATGTTGCCTATTCTGGAGTCGCCGGAGAATGAAATGGATACCGAATATGTGCTGCAGGGCGACGAAGCCAAAGAAAAACCCGCAGAAAAGCCGGCGGCCAATGTCTCGGGTGCACCCAATTCCGGGAAAAAGGCTCCGATTGCCAGCGAAGAAACCGGATACGAAGACGATCCATTTTCCAGCGAGGCCTTCGATGTCGCCGCTGGTCTCCCACGCCCATCCTCCACCAACCGCCCAAATAGGATAGTGACGCCGCCAAAACAGCCAATAAATGCCAGGACAGTCGACGAAAAAACCGGCGTAATCATCAATCGTGGATCCCAGAGATCCAGCGGGCAGCAGTAGTGGCAGTGGCGGTGGCAGTGGCGGTGGCGGTGGTAAAGTCGCGCGCCTAGGGAAAATCGATTCCGCCGCGCGACAGCGGGTGGCATCTTAGTAATCGCATCAGC
The DNA here is from genome assembly GCA_031267415.1 of Holosporaceae bacterium. Classification (GTDB taxonomy): domain Bacteria; phylum Pseudomonadota; class Alphaproteobacteria; order UBA3830; family UBA3830; genus BNWE01. The sequence goes on along the minus strand of JAIRZD010000054.1, from coordinate 1,983 downwards.
GTTTTCCAGCATCCCCTCAATACTCCAAATTTTTCTATGGAGCCCAATGCGTATTCGGAGCAGGTGGGGTAAAATTTACACTGATATTTCAAATACCGAGACATATATTTCTGATAAAATCTGATAAGTGCGATGGCTAGCACGCGCATTTGCCTAACCGTCGATGCAGAAAGGAGATTGATTTTTGAGTAGATGCCACCAGGTCCGCCCAGGGCATGGTGTAAAGAGTTTTTTTGGCAATGAAAATATAATCGATTCCTTCCAGGCCAGATTTCTCCAGCAGGGCGCCGGCCAGAGCCCGCATCCGGCGTTTGCAGCGATTTCTAACAACCGCATTACCCACCCGGCGGGAGGCAGTAAATCCAACTCTAAAATGCTTCTCACCGTTTTCAGCACACTGAATTACAACCGCACCAGAGGTGGCGAAAATGCCAGACCTGGCAGCCAGCAAAAAATCGCGACGGCGGCGAACTCTGAATACTTTAGGCAAAAAGCGGCTAGGCCGACAGGCGGGCACGCGATTTTGCTCTGCGAGACTTCAACACACGTCCACCGGCAGCTGTTCTGGCACGGAATCCATGTCTCCGTTTCCGGACCAACCTGCTTGGATTATAGGTGGGTTTACCCATAGCACTCTCCTAATAAATATCTGCGATCTATCTACAATCTATCTACAATCCATTCTAGCATGATGCCATCCTAAGTCTAGAGGAAAAATTCCGATCCAACCGGTTCCTTTGTTCTGTCGCCGCAACCCGTGTTTAGTCGATGTTGCAGAGGAAGTAGAGGAAGTAGAGGGAGGAATAGAAAGCTTCCATCCCCCGCCAGAGGCTATCCTCTCCTCCCCGCAAACCACCAGTAGACTTCTTCCGAAACATGCGCTCTTTCGGTAATTTCGCCGTCGCTCCGGTGCTCGGATCCTCATGTACCACATTTACACTGCGGTCTTGCGCTCCGTATGCTCCTATAAATTCCTCGAAATATCTTTGTTCCGAAAGAAGTCTAGTATACCAGAGCGGCAACCAGCGGCCAGTTTCCCTTTTTCCAGCGAATTCTCCGCTTTCTCGCGTATTTTCCTATAACCACGCTGAGATTATTTCACTTCGTCATTATCTTCTTCCACCATTTGCGTCTCCACCACGATCTCCGTACCCTCTTCTGTTTCTCTCTCATATACTACCTTCTTAAGTGTTAGTCTTTTCGGTTTCTGCGCTTCATTTGTTAGCATATTTACATCGTTCATATGCATACTGTACATCTCATTATATTGCTTCTCCACGCGTTTCTTTTCTTCCTTCATCTCTTCATGCCACTTTACCATGTCGGACATTATCGCTTTTTCTATCAACACTTTTACTTCTTCTTCACGCTCCTGTATCTCTTCTATTTTGCCTGCCCCGATAGCATTAGTAGTAGTGCAAAGTTTCTTTTTCGTGCTCCCTTGGCGCTTATCACGCAACTCAAGCACTCTGGTTGTTTTCTCCCCGGTAGGCACAACCACTTCATAGGATGTCCAGCCCTCGTGTTCACCTATCCAACCCACGACTTTACTATCATAGGGTATGCAATCATACTTGTCCCCACTTTTCCCGTACAATTCCATACCACCAGGAAGAGGCGCTACACGCGGTGTCCAAAATTTATAGTTTATTTTATCGTTGGCTTTCTCCGGAATTGTATTTTTTACTTTTGCCCATAACGGGTCTGCATTGATCTTTTCTATTACAATTTTGTTTTTTTCCTTTTGTTCATTCTTCAGGCGTTCCATCTTCTTCCATGTCGCTAGCTCTTTCTCTTTCTTCTGCCTATCCGCTTTCTCCCTCTCTTCAATCCTAGCGGCTTTTCCCTTGACGCTATTCTCGTCCATTGCAGTCGAAGAGGTTACCCACATCCCCAGACACAGCATGCTTACAACCATTGCAATTTTTCTCATTGTTTTTCTCCCTATTATTACAAATTAACTAACCATAACAAACTAGCCGC
>JAIRZD010000013.1 GCA_031267415.1 Holosporaceae bacterium | reverse complement strand
AATGTGAACTGGATAATGATTTGGCGTACAGGACCCGTCAGCAGTTGGTCTTGAGGGAGAATTCTAGTTGTGGCAGAATTCTGTATTGCTCACAATTCCATACATATAAACAGTCGTCGTCGTCGTCGTCGTCGTCGTCATCGTCATCGTCATCGTCATCGTCATCGTCATCGTCATCGTCATCGTCATCGTCGTCGTCAGATTCTGTAGTCGCATCGTTCAGCGATTGGCTTGAAGATAGGGACAGCCCTGATATAACTCAGGTGATGATGATGAAGGGATTAGAAGACGACTAATAGCTGCTAATAGCTGCTGGGATCGTTATGCTGACACCGGAGAGAGGTGGCGGCGACACTCCCCGTGTCGAAATTCCATCCAAAAATTTTTATGGGATGGTTCGTGTCCGGAAAGAGCTTTGCTATTGACCGCCCGGTCGCCTAGGGATTAGATTCGGGTGAGTGCGGATGGTAATGCATATGGGGAGTGTTTCATGGTTATGAAAGATGTGTCGTTTGTCGATGCGCTGGGCGACGGCGGAAGTTTTGTGATCGGAGTCTATCTGGATGGTCAATTATCCAAAAATGCGGCTGCCTTGAACGACCGTGGCGAAAAAAATTTGGAAAAAAATCTAAAAAAAATTAATTTTTCCGGAAAATTATTCGAAACAGCGGCCTTCGTTTCTGCAGCTGAAAACAGCGGACATGTGATCGTGGTTGGTCTCGGTGAAAGTGGTCGAAATTTTAGTAAATTTGACGTGGAAAAACTGGGGGCCGCCGCCTATTCTGCCGCGAAAAAATTGGACTCCTCCGTTACCCTGGCCATCGATGGCAATGACGTGACATGTGGGGAAGATGTGGCACCTCTGCTGGCCTTTGGAGCCATCCTGAAATCATGGGAATTTGATAAATATAAGACGAAGAAAACCGACCTGGTGCGGCTGACGACGCTGCGGGTATTTTCGTCCAATGCTCCGGAGTCCGAGAAGAATTTCGCCACGTATCGGAATCTGGCCGAAGCAATTTTCCTAACTCGGTTGGTGGTATCGGAGCCGGCGAACGTCATATATCCGGAAAGTCTGGCCGAAATCGCAAAACGAGAGCTGCTGCCGCTGGGAATAGATGTGGAAATTCTCAACAAACACGACATGACCACCCTCGGCATGAATGCGCTCCTGGGAGTCGCTCAGGGCAGCGTCAATGAACCAAAATTGGCTGTGCTGCACTGGGCCGGAGCTGCTGACAAATCGCAACCACCGATCGCTTTTGTAGGCAAGGGCGTTACATTCGATAGTGGCGGCATCAGCATCAAGCCCGGCGATAATATGCACGAGATGCGCTACGACATGGCCGGCGCTGGCACTGTTCTGGGTCTGATAAAATCGGTGGCCCTCAACAAATTACCGGTCAACGTGGTTGGAGTGTTGGCGCTGGTGGAGAATATGCCGTCAGGAGCTGCCCAACGGCCTGGAGATATTGTAAAATCGATGTCCGGCCAAACAATCGAAGTGCTCAATACCGACGCCGAAGGTCGTCTCATACTGGCGGATGCACTCTGGTATACCCAGGATAGATTCTCTCCGGTCGCCCTCGTCGATCTGGCCACCCTCACAGGAGCAATTGTAGTGGCCCTGGGACACGAATTCGCCGGATTGTTCAGCAATGACGATGATTTGGCCGCGCAGATTGAAGCATCCGCCGCCATCACCGGAGAAAAAGTATGGCGTATGCCGCTGACTGATCATTTTGACCGTGGCATAGATTCGGATCTGGCGGATATGCAGAATATCGGCAGGGCCACAGTCCGGGGAGGCAGCATAACGGCGGCCCAATTCCTGAAAAGATTTGTAAATGACGTAAAATGGGCTCACCTGGATATTGCTGGTGTGGAGAACACCACAGATGACGACGTATTTTTATGTGCCCGGGGTGCAACAGGGTTTGGAGTTCATTTGCTCTACGATTTTCTATCGCAAAACCATGCCAAATAATGCGCCGGAGGTTATTTTCTATGATATTGAGCGCGGAGAACTTAACTCCGTCGCCGTTGGACTGTTGGAAAAGGCATATGCCTCCGGCAAGCGCTGTCTTTTCTTCAGTTCATCGGCAGAGCGACTAAAAGTTGTTGATAAAACGCTGTGGACATTTTCCACAAATGCTTTTGTGCCACATGGCGATCGCAGCGTCGGTTTTTGCGAACAGCAGCCGATATATCTAACGGATTTGGTGGAAAATCCCAATAAAGCCGAGATACTTATATTGCTGGATTCCTTCGACTGCCAGGCCTGGAGCGACCATTCATTTGAAAGAATAATGTTGCTGCAGGAGCAGGGAAATGATCCCAATAGCACAAATGATCTCATATTGGACTTGCAAAAAAAATTTAAAAATGTAGTATATTGGAAACAGGTTCAAAAAAAATGGACAAAAATAGCATAGGAGGCAATATGTCGTTGCAGAGAACTCTTTCAATAATAAAGCCGGATGCCGTCGGACGGAACATCACCGGCAGCATAAACGCTCGCTTCGAACAGGAGGGGCTCCGGATCACCGCGCAAAAAATGATGTTTTTGTGCCGCAGTCAGGTCGAAAAATTCTACGAAATCCACCGGGATAAGGCCTTTTATGATAGCCTTTGCGAGTATATGTCGTCCGGTCCGGTCGTGGTGCAGGTGCTGAGTGGAGAAGACGCAGTGGCCAGGAATCGCCGAATAATGGGCGCCACAAATCCGGCCAACGCAGAAATAGGTACAATCCGCCGGGATTTCGGCCAAAATGTTGAACAAAACGCCGTGCACGGCTCGGATAGTGTGGAAAATGCCGAAAAAGAAATCGCATTCTTTTTTAGTAAATTGGAATTGATGCCCTAGAATAACTATTCGGCGGAAGGCGGCCATAACCATTGACTCTGGAAAAGAAAATACATGCTGTTCTGGACGCTCCTCTACGGGATCGTGGATACGAGCTGGTGGAGGTGCGTTTGACCTTTGGGACGGTCATTGCGCTGGATATTTCTATGGATCGGCTCGACGAAACTCCTGTTTCGGTGGATGATTGCGTAGTAGTTAGCCGGGTTGCTTCCGTAATTTTAGATGTGGAAAATTTGGTGGATGGGAAATATAATCTGAACGTCCACTCCCCGGGCGAGTACCGCCCAATCAACGATGTCGACGGGCTACAGCGTTTTTGCGGCCAGGAAATTCGTCTGGAGCTTCATTCTAAAATCAACGGAAGAAAAAAAATCGCTGGGAAATTGTTAAGAATCGAACAAAATGCCAACGACACGATTGTCTATTTGAAAGAAGAATGCGATACTGGCGCCGAATGGACGGCTGTTTTTTACTCCGATATAAAAAAAGCAGCGGTTCGAAGGTTTTTTAGTATATAGATTTTTGGCGGGGGAACATTTGAGCATGTCGACGGCGTTGTGGACTAATTATCATTTTTATGGGCCAGAATTATTACAGATTTCTGACGCTGTTGCCCGGGAAAAAGGCCTGGAAAAGGAGAAAATTCTAGAGGCCATGGAGGGCGCCATCCAGAAGGCAGCCAAATCAAAATACGGTAACGAGCACGACATACGGGTCGCCATAGACAGGAAAACCGGAGAAGTTTCCATCACAAAGTGTCTCACCGTTAGGGAGTCCGTTGAAAATGAATATGTGGATATATCTCTGGCGGATGCCCTGAAGTTGGATCCCGAGTCCACCATTGATCATGTGTTGACGACAAAACTGCCTCCGGTGGATTTTGGGAGGGTAGCAGCCCAGGTGGGACGGCAGATAATTGTCTCAAAAATTAAGGAAGCTGAACGGGAAAAGCAGTACGACGAGTTCATCTGTCGAGTCGGCGAAATAATAAGCGGCGTGGTAAAACGCTCTGAATTCAGCTCTGTTGCCATGGATGTGGGCAAAACCGAGGCAATCATAAAGAAAGATCAGCTGATACCGAGGGAGAATTTTCGGATCGGCGACCGCGTTAGGGCCTACATAGTTGATGTTTCAAAGGAGACCAAGGGTCCCCAGGTATTCCTTTCCCGCACCCACCCGCAATTTTTAGCCAAATTATTTAGGCAGGAAGTGCCGGAGATATATGATGGCATAATAGAGATTAAATCGGTGGCGCGGGATCCCGGCAGCCGGGCGAAGGTGGCTGTCTATACGTCTGATTCCAGCATCGATCCCATTGGAGCCTGCGTGGGAGTTAGGGGTAGCCGCGTTCAGGCCATAATCCAGGAGCTGCAGGGGGAAAAAATTGATATTGTCCTGTGGTCCGACGATCCGGCTACATTTGCGGTGAATGCCCTTGCTCCGGCAGAGGTTTCCAGGGTTATCGTGGATGAGGAAAACAGGAAATTTGAAGTGCTGGCATCGGAAGGCCAATTGAGCTTGGCCATTGGACGCCGCGGCCAGAACGTTCGATTAGCTTCCCAGCTGATAGGCTGGAATATATCAGTAGTTTCGGAAACGGAAGCGCTGGAAAAGAGGAATCAAGAGTACCATCAGCGATCGAAGGTTTTTATGGATATTTTGGATTGCGATGAAATAATAGCACACCTCTTGGTTACAGAAGGGTTTTCCGAAGCGGAGGAGCTGGCCTGCATCACCAAGGAGGAGCTGGCAGCCATTGAGGGGTTTGATGAACAGTTGGCGGAGGAGCTAATATCTCGGGCCCAAAATCATCTATCGGAAAAAGAGAAAAAAATAGCTGATGAAGTGAAAAATCTGGAGATGGACGAAGAAATAGCAAATATTTCTCCGCTGTCGGGCGAAATGCTTCTTAAATTGGCGTCAGCCGGAATTACCCACCTGGACGATCTTGCTGACTTAAGCTCCTCCGAGCTGCAGGAAATCCTTCCCGCTCTGGACATAACCCTTGCCAATGAGGTTATCATGAGAGCTCGTAAGCACTGGTTTGAATAGAGGCAGAAATTTTCTGAAAATGGATTATCTATGACGGAGCAAAAAAAAGGTACCCTGAGCTTATCTCGGCCGACGGATGTCAAAAAAAATACCGTCGATGTGGATGGCAAGATAAGACAAAGTTTTTCCCATGGGAAAACGAAGGTTGTGGCCGTTGAAGTAAAAAAGAAAAGACTTCCACTTGCTTCCTCTGCTCTTCCAGCGAAAAAAAATGAACTGTATAAAAGTGGCAATCTCACGGATAAAGAACTGGAAGCGCGCATAAAAGTCGTACAAGATGCCATGAGAGAAGAGAAGGAACAGGCGGAACTACGTCTAAAAAAAGAGGAAGAAGCTCGGCAACGTCTTTTGGAAGAGGAAGCTGCAGCGGCTGCCGCGCCGAAGATAATTGAGGAGCCGCCGTCGGAACCCGTGTCGGCATCCGGCGAGCCAGCAGCGGCCGTCGCCGGTGAAGATTCTGCCGGAGCCAGGAAAGCCGGGCCAAAAACCGCAGCTTCGCACGAGAAGCAGCCACCCAGTAAGAATTTCAAGCGTCCCTATTCCAAAGGGTTTATCGATGACGAAGAAGCCCAGAAAGTTGATGCGGCCAAAAAAACAGTGGTCGTCAAAAAGGATATACGAGAGTTAAAAGGAAAATATGCCCCAGGTTCCGCTCGGGTTTCCATATACAATGCCTTTGACGAAGAAGAGCGCCAGCGAACCCGTTCCCTTTCCTCCATAAAAAGAGCAAGACAAAAAAATAAATTCCAGCACCAGGCTTTGGATGAGCAAAAGGTCATTCGAGAAGTGATCCTGCCGGAAACCATAAGTGTTCAGGAGTTGTCCAGCCGCATGGCCGTAAGGACAGGCGACGTGGTGAAGGCTCTTATGAAACTTGGCCTAATGGTAACTGCAAATTACATAATAGATGCAGACACGGCGGAGATATTAGTGTTGGACTTCGGCCATAGGGTTAAGCGGGTCAGCGAGGGCGATGTCGAAATAGGCCTAAAACAGCAGGATCAATTGCAAGATATGCTACCGCGACCGCCGGTGGTTACCATTATGGGGCACGTGGATCACGGAAAAACATCGCTGCTGGATGCCATACGTAAAACGGATATAGTTGCCCAGGAGGCTGGTGGAATAACGCAACGCATAGGAGCGTATCAGGTCACCCTGGCGGATGGTCGCTACATAACCTTCATCGATACGCCTGGGCATGCGGCATTTACGGAAATGCGATCCCGGGGAGCAAATGTTACGGATGTGGTGGTTTTGGTGGTGGCGGCAGATGATAGTGTGAATGATCAGACAATCGAAGCCATAAACCATGCCAAGGCGGCTGGTGTGCCAATCGTGGTGGCCATCAATAAAATGGACAAGCCGGGAGCCAATCCGGACAACGTAAGGAGAGATCTTCTGAATCACGAAGTGGTGGTGGAATCCTTCGGCGGCGATGTCATGAATGTGGAGATTTCGGCCAAAACCGGTCTTAATCTCGACCGATTAGAGGAAATAATACTGCTGCAGGCGGAAATGCTGGATCTAAAAGCGAATCCCCATCGCTCTGCCGAGGGCATAATAATAGAGTCGCGGGTGGAAAAGGGGTACGGACCGGTGGCCACCGTGCTCATCCAAAAAGGAACACTAAAAATTGGGGATGTTTTCGTTTCCGGCAGTGTATATGGCCGGGTAAAAGCCATAAAGAATTATCATGGAAAGCTATTAAATGAATTAGCTCCCGGATCTCCCGGGGAAATAGTTGGATTTAATGGCAACACCATTCCCGGGGAAGATTTTATCGTGGTTGGCGACGAAGCCAAGGCCCGGGAAATCTCCGGTTATAGGGATCGAAAAAAACGGGAATATTCCATGGTTATTTCGTCCCGAGGCACTGTAGAACAGGCGTTTTCCCGGTTGGACGAAGAGAAAAAACTTCAGGCGCTATCGGTGGTGGTTAAAACGGACGTACAGGGATCATCCGAAGCCATTTGCGGAAGTCTTCAAAAATTATCCACCAGCGAAGTGGCCATTAGGATTCTGCACTCCGGTATCGGGGAAGTCACAGAAAGCGATGTTGCCCTTGCACGGGCTTCCAACGCCGTAATTTTTGGATTTAACGTGCGTGCCAATCCCCAGGCTCGCGATCAAATTGCGCGGGACAAGCTGCAGGTGAGATATTACTCTGTAATATACGATTTAATAGACGATGCCAAAGCTCTTCTATCGGGATTGCTGGCTCCAGATGTCAAGGAAAATGTGCTCGGGTCGGCAGAGGTGAGGCGAATCTTTGAGGTATCGAAGTTTGGGAAAATCGCCGGCTGCATGGTGCTGGAGGGAATGATGAAGCGCAACGCCAAGGTGCGCCTAATGCGGAATGGCATCGTCGTGCACAGCGGAGAGATGCGATCCATCAGGCGCGTTAAGGACGACGTAAAAGAGGTAAAGGCCGGCTTCGAATGCGGAATATCGCTGGAAAATTACAACGATATTCACCAGGGAGATATAATCGAATGTTTTGAATTGGAGGAAGTTGTTCGTCAACTATAGGTAGCATGCAGCAAAAAAAAACACCACGACAGCAAAAGGTAGCAGAGGAGATACGGCGCGTTTTATCTGACTTTCTCGTGCGTGGTAGCGTATGGAACAGCAATGTTCTGCAGGGATCTTCCGCGAGTACTGCCGTTGATCCATCCATGATATCCATCAGCGAAGTGGTTGTCAGCTCCTGCTTGAAACATGCCAAAGTGTTTTTTGTTCCAATTTCCGCCGGCGCCACCAGTCGCGAAGATTGCCTATCTTTTCTGGAAAAACATTCGCCGCTGCTGAGGCATCATCTGGGCAGCAGCCTACGGTTAAAATTTACGCCGGACCTGAGATTTTACGTCGATCATTCGCCTGAAATTGGTGAGAAAATATCCGGAATTTTGGCAAAAATATCCGGCGGCTAAAAATAGCATCGCCTTTCCAAAAAAACTCCATCATTAGACTTCTTTCGAAACAAAGATATTTCGAGGAATTTATAGGAGCATACGGAGCGCAGGACCGCAGTGTACATGTGGTACATGAGGATCCGAGCACCGAAAAGCGACGCAGAAATTACCGAAAGAGCGCATGTTTCGAAAGAAGTCTATTGGGCCCAGGTACTATGGGGCTCCGGTGTTTTCGTAAAATTTCTGGAATTTTTGGGGCTCCCGCAGCAAAGTAGACAGATTTTTTGGGATGCTTTGGAGTATCTCACTCAATGTTGCCCGCTGTTCTACTTCGAAATTGCCGAGTACATAGTCGGATACCATGCTTTTATAGGCCGGCCGGCCGATACCAATTCGTACGCGCCAATAATTTTGTCCGAATGTGGCATCGATGCTTCTTAGGCCGTTATGGCCACCGTTTCCGCCGCCTTTTTTAACCTTGATGCGTGGAAATGGCAGATCCAGATCATCGTGGAATACGTATAAATTATCGCCCGGAAACTTGTAAAAATCCGCCAGAAATTTTACCGCCCTTCCGGACAAATTCATGAATGTCGTCGGTTTTGCCAAGAGCAGCCGGCTATTTTCAAAATCTAGAATCAGGACCTCTGCCAAAGATGCCATATTTCGGAAACGCATCGTCGATGCATACTCGGCAGCCAGGGCGTCGATCACTCCAAAGCCAACGTTGTGACGGTTATTCAGGTAAACTTCTCCCGGGTTACCGAGACCTACCAACGCGAAAAACGGAACCCCGGTGCCTGACTCCCTAGCCATGGTTAATTGCGCCCCAACCGCACAGGAATTTTACTTCGCCGGAGCTGTGGAGGCTGCAGTGTCGGTGGTTGGTGCCGCCGCTGTGGTTTCGTCTTCTTTCTTGAGAACCGTTGGCGCTATTATGGTGGCAATCGTGAAATTTTTTCCACCTGCCGGCAGTGCTGCTCCGTCAGTCAGCGCAATATCAGAGGCGCGTACCGTATGGTGAAACTCAAAGCCGGTAAGATCGATGGAAATGTTATCCGGTATGAGGTCTGGATCGCAGACAATGTCCAGTTCGTGCACCAGCACATTCAGCACTCCGCCCATCTTAATGCCCGGAGACGCGTGATCGTTGATAAAGCTAAGAGGAACACGCACTGTAATCCTGCTGCCTCTGCTTACCCTCAAAAAATCTATGTGAATGGGATTATCGGTAACCGGGTGGAATTGAACGTCCTTGACAACGAGTTTTTGCTTGGCATCGCCGACGCCGTCCAGCTCAAAAACGGTGGAAAAAAAGTTCGCCTTGTGCACGTACCGACCAATGACATCCCGTGCAACGCATATGGCCGCTGGCTCTATGCCATCTCCATACACAACGGCAGGAACAAAGCCGCTCCGTCGACTGGCTTTGGCCGAATTAGTTCCCAAAGATTCCCTGGTTTTTGCTTCTAATACAACGGTGGCCATAATATTTCCCCTTCTAAACGGCTACATTATACATCTAATCGCTTCTGCTATCAATGAACTAATGGATAGTCTTCGGAATTTTGCTGGAAAAGGTTGGGGATGGATGAGGCTATCTGTCAGCACAATCTCTGTCAGTGAAGATTTTTCCAATCTTTCCACTGAACCGTTCGCCAAAACGCCGTGGGTACAATAGGCGACCACCCCCTTGCAGCCGGATTTTAGCAACAATTCTGCCGCGTAGCAGAGGGTTGCCCCCGAGTCTACCATGTCATCGATAATAACGCATATTTTGTTGCTGACCTCGCCTAGTTTATCGACTTTTTTTAATTCTCCGAACACATTTTTGGCTTTATTGCAAATGGCAAAATCGCACTTCAATGACCGTGAAAAAGCATCGACTCGGCGAGCTCCTCCTATATCCGGCGATACCGCCACGATTTGATCTGCCGAATATTTTCTGGCAATATCCATTTCAAAAATTTGCCGAGCACTCAGATGAAATGTTGGTATTCGTAGCAGTGGCTCCGTGTGGTTGTCGATCACGATGCAATTGGATAAATTCATTGTTTCCAGCAGTTGCGCGAACAATCTGGCTCCGAAGGATTCATTTTCCAGCTGTTTATCCTGCCGCGAATAGCCAAGGTAGGTCATGCAAAGTATGACTTTTTTTGCGTTTTTGAGGGCATCCAACAATAGGAATAACTCGATCCAGGCATCGTTATTTGGCGTCGAAGCAATAACCACCACTTCCCGCGGCGCCTTTCCCAGGGAAACACAGATTTCTCCGTCTCCGAAGGATCTGACATTGGCCGGCAGTGCTGATATCGCCAATTCTTTTGCTACTAATTTTGCAATGTCTCGGGAATTTCTAGTATAGATTACTTCCACCGGAATGCTTCCTTATTATTTTCCATTGACAATAGACTTCTTTCAAAACATGCGCTCTTTCGGTAATTTCTGCGTCGCTTCGGTGCTCGGCTCCGCATGTACCACATGTACACTGCGGTCCTGCGCTCCGTATGCTCCTATAAATTCCTCGAAATATCTTTGTTTGGAAAGAAGTCTAATACCTATGACAGAAATATTCCTGCCGCAGATTCCACCGCGGGCAGCTCGGTGGCTAAAGTAATCGGCATTTTCCACGAATGTATCGACGGCCGCAGCGTCCGCCATGTGACTCTCTTCCAGACCAATGCCCAGCAGCCGTTTCCTGCAGTATTGCGGAAGATCGAAATGCATTTCGGAATTTATCTGATAAAAACAATCCTCGTCGTCGGGGAAATTTTTTCTAAAATCATCTTTGATTTCATAGCTTTGTCTCCTGATACACGGTCCAAAGGCCACCACTAGGCGGGACAACCTGGCTCCCAATTTTAACATGGCTTCCATGGTCGATTCCAGGATTCCGGATAGGGCTCCACGCCAGCCGGCATGGGCCGCCCCGATAACCATACTTTCTTCATCCAGAAATAGCAGCGGCAGGCAATCAGCGGATAGAATACCAATGGCTATTCCTGGAATATCAGTCACCAGCGCATCTGCTTCACTGCCAGAAACTCCAAAACTATCAGCGTATATGCACCTATTGCTTCCCCGCTGCCGGAGCGTAACCATGTCGTGAATTTTTAGGCTATCTTTTACCAGCTGCAGGTTTTTTAGCACATTTTTCGGATCATCGCCCAGGTATCCGGAACAATTGAGCGAGGCGTACGCTCCGTCGCTGCAGCCGCCCCTGCGGCCGAAAAAACCGTGCACCACGCACTTTGAAGTGGACAATTCCGCCATCAGCGGCTTCGGAATCATATATCACCGACGATGGAATTAGCTATCGCCATCGGTATCCGATGGGACAAGTCCAAGCGCCACCATATAGGTATCCAGCAGTAAATCCTCGGTTTCACGATCTTCGCTTCTCATTTTCTTTAATTTCATGACTTTTTTCATGATTTTTACGTCAAATCCATCGGACTTGGCCTGGGCATAGACGTCTGAAATATGCTCTTGGATTTCACTTTTCTCGACCTCTAGATTCTCGATTTTTTCTATATATTGCTTCAATTTACCAATATCTGTTGAATGCATAACGCCTCCTTACTCTCTAAACGCTAAAAACATGCGGGAACTATACACCAATCTGCGGCCATGACAAATCGTTTTTCTAGATCCTATGTAAATCCAGCCCAGCCCAGCCCAGCCCAGCCCAGCCCAGCCCAGCCCAGCCCAGCCCAGCCCCGGCCAGCTAGCTCATTTGTATTAGACTTTTTATGACGCTTGTGGCTACGGCAGCTTTCTCCACCTTCTTCGATTTGGGCGTGGCATATTGTAGCTTTATTGGTACGAAAAACTTTTTCATCTGTGAATCGTACACATAGAAAGCGACTGTTTCTATTCTTGCATTCATTGCCTTCTGCAATTCAGCCCGCAATTCCTTAACACTGTCTATGTCGACGTAGTTAACCTTCAATATTACATTCCCCACAAAAATATTACTGCGAGGATCATCTGATCGGGCTACCAAAACGCCTTTCATATCCGCCGGAATATTGAAAGACTTCCTTATTTCAGCCGTTAGGTCCGATACCCCAAGGGTAATACTATCGATTTTCTCGTACAAAACATCTTTTTTTACAAATGTTTCATCCGATATCAGTTCCGTTTTTTCGTCGTCATTTTTGGCGCCGACGGTGATGCTTAATTTTATTTCCACACCATTTCTTGCCACTAAAATCGGTAGTACTGTGCCGATGTGGAGCTCGTTCACTATCCGTTTCAGAGAAGTATCTTCGGAAAAGGTTTGGTTTGCTATGGATAATAGTATGTCATCGCATTGGAGACCGGCATCTGCGGCCGGTGAATGACTATCCAACCTCTGGATGGCAAATCCGACCCGGTTGCCGAGCCCAAGAGTTTGCGACACTTCCCGACTAACGGGGCTAACACTACTAATGCCCAGCCAACTGCGTTTTATGCTGCCGGTTCGTCGCAGTTGATCCACAACTTCCTGAATGGTTTTGGAAGGAATGGCAAAACTAATGCCGGTACTGCGAATGCCGTCATATAATACTACCGCTATCATGCCAACCACTTCGCCATTGCTGAGGCAGAGGGGGCCGCCGGAATTTCCTTGATTAACAACGGCATCTGTCTGGATATATGGAACCAAATCTCCTCCGCTGCCCAATTCTGCGATTTGATCGGACAGGTCGCGTCCTTTGTAGGATATGATGCCGGCTGTAACGGTTTTCGAATATACGTAGGGGCTTCCGATGGCGAAAACGTTATCGCCAACTTCGACGGCGTCGGAATCGGCAAATTTTGCGCTCTGGAGAGGGGTTTTGGAATTAATTTTTAGTAGTACAATGTCAGTTCTGTAATCAATTCCAATTATTTTTGCTTCGTATTCGGCGTTATTAGGTAAAATCACTTTTATCTTTTCCAGGGATCCGTCTCGAATTTTTTGGCGCATTCCGAGGACGTGACTATTCGTAATGACATATCCGCTTTCATCGATGATAATGCCAGTGCCATCCGATGGTTCCTTGGGAAAATCGTCGGCGCAGTGGGGGAAATTTCTCGTCGCATCTATGCCATTCGCCGGCTCATCGCCGCCGGCTTCATTCTTATACACAACAATCACATCTACCACGGATTTAATGACATTTTTTACACCATTGCGGAAGGATGCACTGAAGGCCGATGAACAATGGCACGACAACAGCAACAGCACTGCCAAACATCGCATGTGAACTATACTCCGCTGGTCATGGTTTTAAAAAAACGGCCCTTGGGGCTCAGGACGAAAGTTGTATTATCCTCTGCGAAGGATGTTTTATAGGCATCAAGCGATTGGAAAAAAACGAAAAATTCCTCATCGCGAGAGTATGCGTTCACATAAATTTTATTTGCTTCCAGCTCGCCATCGGCTATTAGCATTTGGACTTTCGCTTCGGCATCGGACAGGGCAATGGCGTTTTCCATGTCGGCCGTTGATTTTATGATCTTGGACATTTCTACCCCCTTGGCCCTTAATTCGCGCGCTTCCCTTTCGCGTTCGCTCATCATTCTTTTGCAAATGGCTTCGCTGTTTTGAGGCGGAAGATCTGTCTTTTTTATTCGTACGTCCACAACGTCTATGCCAAAACTTTTGGCGCCCCTATTTACCTCGTCCCGAATTTTATTCATGGCTGAAATCCTGGCATCCGAAAGCAGTGACGATAATTCGACTCCGCCAAGAACGCTGCTGAGGCTGCCAAGCACCACCGGATTTAACCGCAGGACCACACCGCTTTCGTTGCGCACCGTCTGGTAAAATCTCAGGGGATCCGTAATTCTATAGCGGCCAAATGCGTCCACCATGATACGGCGTTTATCCCCCAATGTGACCTCCAGCGTTTGCAATTCCACACTCATGAGACGTTTGTCGAAAAAAGTCACCGTTTCCAGCATGGGGACCTTAAAATGCAGGCTGGATCCTTGATCACACGGACCGGCTCGCCGAGACGCGTAACAACCACCTGTTCTATTTGATTTACCGTAAACAGGCCATCCAGAAATATGAAAAATGCCGCTCCCAACAGTGCCAGAGAGATAAAATGGATATTTTTGTTATTCATGGTTAGACCTCATCTTTAATTTTGACTTTTCGCTTATCCAATTCGGTCAACGGCAGATATGAAAGCGTTTTTGCGTCTTCGTCCAGGATGATTTTATTGACGTTTTTATAGATATCGCGCATCGTCTCGATGTATAGCCTCTTGGAAATTACCGTCGGGGCCAATTTATACTGGGAGTGGGCAGACAGGAAGCGAGCCACTTCTCCGCGGGCTTTGGAGACAAGCCCATTTTTTTTCGCTTCGCCGTTATTCAGTTTTTCCGCTACCAAACCCCTGGTGCGGGCCCTGGTATCACGGTCATAGGCCTCCGCCTTGTTTTTTTCGCTCTGTTGCTCGGCCTGTGCCCTTTCGACGTCCCTGAACGAATCTATGACCGACGCCGGCGGCTCCACCCGCTGCAGTTCCACCCGCAGGATTTCTATGCCGGTTTTATACTCATTCATCAGGCTTTGCAGATTATCCTTAACTTTTTTCTGGATTTCGGAACGTCCGTCGGTCTGCACAAAGGAAAATTGGGCCTGCCCCACAATTTCCCGCATAACACTCTCTGCCACGGCCCTGACTGTAACATCGGGAGATTTTGCGTTAAATAGATAATCCTCCACTCCGCCGTCCTTTATTCTCCACAGCACGCTGAAACTTATGTTGGCTAGATTGGAATCCCCGGTCAACATTAGACTTTCTTCCTGTTGAGATTTGAAGAAAGAACCTATATCCACCTGATTAACATCGGTGACTTTTTGCAAAATCACATCTTCGAAGGGGTAGGGAAGAATGTACTGAAGACCGGGCCCCACTGTCTTTACCCAGCGACCAAATCGCAGTACCACACCACTTTCATTGTGCTGCACCTGGTAAAATCCTGACGCAAAGTACCACAGCAAAAATCCCGCTCCAACATAGCCAAGACGCCGTATTGGATTTGGGAAGCCTCCGTTGCCGCCCGGTCCTCCGTTTGAATTGCGTACTTTTTTTACAAAATCCTCTATAATATCAAAGAGGAAATCGCTCTCCGACTTTCTTCTATATGGATCATCGCCTTTGGGGTCCCCCCACGGATTTTTAGAGGTCATAAAGCTCTCCTCCCTAGTTTGTGGGCAAATGCCCTCTGAATACATCGTCTGAATACATCGGCGGCATAATATCACACATCAATTGCAGGAACTACCTCCTAAAGCGTGGCCATCTCGTGAAAAACATTTAAAATGCATAATGGACTTCTTTCGAAACATGCGCTCTTTCGGTAATTTCTGCGTCGCTTCGGTGCTCGGATCCTCATGTACCACATGTACACTGCGGTCCTGCGCTCCGTATGCTCCTATAAATTCCTCGAAAGAGCGCATGTTTCGAAAGAAGTCTAATTTTGAGGCGATGGTCTCGGTGAGTCCGCGGCGCCGGCGATTGTTCCGGCGGTCTCGGTGATGCCTTGCACTATTTCAGCAGTATTTCCCGCTGGAGAGCGAAAATTTTTGCCAGCCCCTTGCGAGCGCAGGACAACATGCTCATCAGTTGGTTATCATTGAACAGTCCTTTTTCTCCGGTTGCTTGAACTTCGACCAGCTCTCCACTTTCCAGCATGGCGAAGTTTGCGTCTACTTCTGCCTGCGAATCTTCCATATAATCCAGGTCCAATAGGACTTCACCATTTACAATTCCACAGGAAATAGCCCCAATAAGGGAAACAAACGGATTTCTTTTCAATCTCATTTTTTTTATCGCCAGTCCGAGTGCTATACAAGCTCCACAAATGGACGCTGTTCTTGTGCCACCATCTGCCTGAATAACGTCGCAATCGACTCTTATTTGTTGCTCTCCCAGCATGTCCAAATCGACTGAGGCGCGCAGTGATCGCCCGATCAAGCGTTGTATTTCATGGGTTCGGCCTGATTGTCGGCCACGGATAGCCTCACGATCGGTGCGTACGCCGGTGGATCTTGGCAGCAATGCGTATTCCGCTGTAATCCATCCTCGGCCGGATCCTCGCAAAAACAATGGAACTTTATCTTCAATGGTTACGGCACATAGCACCTTCGTATGGCCAAAGGATATGAGGCAGCTGCCCTCGGCGTGTTTTAAATAATTAGGAATAACCTCAACATGTCTTAGCTCGTCGTTTGCCCTGCCAGAAAAGCGCATATTAATCCCCCAACAAAATAATGTGATACAGTATCGCAGAAATGTCCTCATCTTTAAACAGTGGATTGCGCGATTAGCTAAATAAAAAATTAATCAAAAAGCGATAGTATGGAGCATGCAATGTGCTTTGGAGTGGCGGCGTCTTTCTGATATATTGCGGAGTTCTGAGAGAGGCTGGCTGTGGCCGCGTGGTAATGTGTTGTAATAGTGGTAATTTTCAAGTGATAGGGTTGAGCGAATTAAACGGGAAAAGAGTCCTGGTTAGGACCGATTTTAATGTGCCCATTAGGGATGGGATCGTCCAGGATGTGTCCAAAATAAAGCACCATTTTCAGACCATCGATTTTCTGAAAAAAGCTGGAGCCAAGATCATTATTATCTCTCACATTGCCCTGAAGCCCGAATTAGAGCATAGGCATAGTCTAAAGATTGTTGCTGATATAGTTGCCAGGGAATATCGCCTCAACGTGGTATTCGCCAATGATTGTCTGGGCGACGATGTCGAAACTATTATTGCCACTTCCCGGAACGATGATATCATTCTGCTGGAGAATTTAAGATTCCATCCAGGGGAAGAAGAGTGCGATTTTAAATTTGCAAAAAAACTTGCGGGGCTGGCGGATTTTTACATCAACGATGCTTTTTCAATGTCGCATAGGAGACATGCCTCCATGTGCCTTCTACCGCAGCTTTTGCCGCATGCATTTGGTTTTTCCTTTGAAAATGAATTGAATATGCTGCGCTACTTTTTCAACGAAGCAAAGTCCCCCAAAATGAGCATAGTGGGCGGATCAAAACTATCCACCAAGGTTAAGCTGCTAAAAAACTTGACGCGCCGGGTGAATAAATTGGCTCTTGGGGGCGGAATAGCCGGGGTATTTTTGGCATTTCAGGATAAAATCCCCATCAGGATATCAAATCTGGACAGCTACGCGAACGAGATCGCCGCCATAGTGGAGAGCGCCGAAAAAAATGGCTGCGAATTAGTCTTGCCGGTGGATTTTTCTGCCCTCATAGGTCAGCATTGCTTGTCCGAAGCCATTATGTGCGTTGGTGGCGATAATATGCATTGCCTGGAGTCGGCTATTTTCGATATAGGGCCGGATTCGGTTGATCTGTTTAAGCGGCATTTGGCCGCAAGTGCTACGGTGCTATGGAACGGTCCACTGGGATTATTCGAAAAAGCTCCCTTCGATTTTGGTACCAAATCCGTTGCCGAGGAAATGGCAAGGCTCTCCAGGGAGAGAAAACTCGTGTCCATAGTTGGTGGCGGAGAAACATCTTTTGCAATGAATAAATTCGGTGTTGCCGATGATTTGACACATTTATCCATCTCCGGCGGAGCATTTCTTACCTACCTTGAGGGAGGCGACCTTCCAGGCCTTGCTGCCATGACAAACGCCCTGCCATTGCAGCTACATGATCCGGCATTCTAGGCCGTTTTTTGCCACGTTAGTTTTTCGTCATCTATATCTATTCACGGGATCTGCGAATCTATTAGACTTCTTTCCAAACAAAGATATTTCGAGGAATTTATAGGAGCATACGGAGCGCAGGACCGCAGTGTACATGTGGTACATGAGGATCCGAGCACCGAAGCGACGCAGAAATTAC
>JAIRZD010000042.1 GCA_031267415.1 Holosporaceae bacterium | reverse complement strand
TTTCGGTAATTTCCGCGTCGCTTCGGTGCTCGGATCCTCATGTACCACATGTACACTGCGGTCCTGCGCTCCGTATGCTCCTATAAATTCCTCGAAATATCTTTGTTTCGAAAGAAGTCTAGTATAGGCATCTTCTTGAAACGTTGGAGGCGGCCACGGCAACCCGCTGTTCCCGGGCCTGCCATGCTTTTTCGCCACAATTCCTCAAACGTCCAGCGATTACCGGAAAAAACCATCTTCAATGATGGGGAAAAAAATGATGGAGGAAAAGATCCTTCTAACTTCCCGTGACCATGGTTCCATAATCCACCTGCACCGCGACAACGCCATTTTCAGCTCCGTCGCCCTGCCACACCGAATTACTTTCATCTCGTTTATTCGCGTAGTTAAAATTAAACTTAATTATGTCGTTCGTCTGTTTGTACACTATTACCGAGCAAACCCCAAAAACCATCGTTTGTATCACTTTTTTCATTCCGTTTATGCTCGCCAGGCGTTTTATGCTTATGCTTTCGATTATTGTACCATCCGCCTGTCTTTGCTGCAATTTTGGGGCCCAGGCTCCATATTTCATATAAATAAGTGTGTTCATACCGACGATTCGACCATCTCCGGAATGTTCCCCCCCGGGATCCTGGGTGTAGAGTCTGGCACTGCCGCTTTCCACCCACAGAATCGGTGCACTATCGCCTTCCATTCCGGCTATATCGCAGTCAAAAATATCCTTGCAAGTTATGACATACTGTGCACCGACTGTACCCACCGTATCGCGGTTCAGGTTCCCAATCATGCTGCCACCGGTATCCCCGGTATTGGAGTCAAACTGTTTGAAGCTCAGCGAGCCCGGTTCCCATGGCATATTAAATCCTCCCAAACTTTATTATATTCACAGTCCCTTACCCAACATTACACACATACACTCACATCCACTCACATGCACTTTTCATTCACCATCATCCTGCCGGAGGCGGCAACTCTGCAACCAATCGAATGGATGCCGTCAAATCTTCCAGCTGAAAATGCGGTCTTAAAAACACAGTGGACTTATAGGATCCCGGCTTACCAGGAATATCAAACACATCGATTCTCGCCTCCCTCAGGGGAAATCTAGCCTTAAGATCCTGACTGGCGCTGTCGTTCAACAGTACATAGTTGGCTATCCAGCTATTCAAGAAAGCCGAAACATCGCTCTGGCTCAGAAAGGAGCCGATTTTATCCCGCATAATGGATTTTATGTAATGGGCAAATCTAGAAGCGGCTAATATATACGGCAGGCGCGCACTGAGTGCAGCATTAGAATTCGCCAGATCCAGATTGTAGACCTTGGGCTTCTGGGTGGTTTGCCCACCAAAAAACGCAGCAAAATCAGTGCCTTTACTGTGGCACAGGGCCAAGAACCCCATGTCCGACAATTCTTTTTCCCGACGATCAGTAATGGCGATTTCCGTCGGACATTTCAGGGCGATATCCCCATCCGTTGTCTTGAAGGTATAGGCCGGCAATCCTTCCACCAGTCCCCCTCCCTCTACTCCCCGGATTGCAGCAGGCCATTTGTATAAAGATACGGCGTGTCCTATGCGCTGCCCCAACACAAAGGCCGCATTCCCCCAGCAAAATTGCGAATTATCTGTCCCATTGATTGTCTCGATATAATTTAATCCTTCCACTGGCAGTGTATCAGGACCATATGGCAATCTCATCAGCACCCTTGGCATCACCAGGGCAATGTAGCGAGAATCCTCCGTATCACGGAACGATCGCCACTTCACCATCTCGGTGCTTTCGAAAATTTTTGCCAGATCACGCGGCTCTCCCAGGTGGGAAAAGCTGTTCATGTCGAACATTCGCGGATGAGCAGCCGCAATGAACGGCGCGTGAGCCGAAGAGGCAACGTTAGATAACCGTTCCAGTAATTCTATATCCTGGGGATGACGGGTAAATTCATATCCGCCAATGAGGCAAGAATATGGACTTCCTCCGAAGGTTCCGTACTCCTCTTCATATACTTTCTTGAACAGAGCGCTCTGGTCAAACTCCACCGCGTTTTCCAGATCCGTCAGCAGCTCCTTCCGGGTAGCGTTCATGATTCGAATCTTTAGCATGGTGCTGGTTTCGGTGTTCATAACCAGGTAATGGAGCCCTCTCCAGGTTCCCTCCATTTCCTGGAATGCAGGATGATGCAATATCTCGTTTATCTGACAGCTCAATTTGTCGTCCATGGAAGCAATCGCCTTTTCCATAAACGCCAGAGGATTTTTCATTTCCGTTGTCTTGGAGGATTCGATGGCCGACAGCAACTCCAGCAGCATATTGCAGGCATACAGCTCGGCGGAAGGTTCCCTCGCAAGCTTTCCGTCGGTGAACAGTTCCCGAAGAATCTCGCGTGTGCTTTTCGGAGGCTCTGCCGGCGCTGCAACATCCACGGTGCCATCTGCGGAATCCGTCACCACAAAATCCGCCGTAACCATGAGCTTATGAGCCTTTAGAATCGCATCTATCTGCAGTCTGAGAGCCGCTTTCAGATCCGGATCCGCAGCAAAATCCTTTACTCCCTGCTGCAGTGGATCGTTGCCCTCCATTTTCGCCAGCAGATCGTTCAGTTTTATGCGTGACGTATAGATCTTGTTGAGTTTCGGCGACTGCTTTGCAATGTTTACCGGAATAAAGTCGTCCATGTGTTTAAAGAACAGCTCCACGTTCAGGTCTTCCGATCCATCACCGAGTGTGTCCTTCACCTGGATTGCCAGACGTGGATTAACGGATATCATGTACCCAGGAAGATTGTCCCGGTCTATTTCCACGAATTTCCTTGCCTTCAGCGGCGGCAGCTCATCCACTGGCATGCCGGACAGATCGGCCAGCACACCTATGACAAAAGGCAGTTCCTTCATTACTATGGCTCCCCCAATTTCCACGTCGTAGGTAATTTGCACCCGCGGGGGACGTACCCGGTCCAGCACATGTTGTTGACTCTCAGCCATTGTAATACACCCCTGATCAAATACTGAACAGCAAAATCGCAGCTATTCTCCACTAGACTAAAGGAAATTGATTGATAATACGTTAATGTTATAAAAAACTGGTTGGATCAATATCTATTTGAATTTTCACGTTTTTTGGATATTTTTTGGTGTAAATCCAGCTTCTTATTAGATTATTGACAGCAATTTTTTTGGGAGCCTTTAGCAAGATCCGCCACCGAGATCTGCCTTTAAGTAAAAAAAACGGCGCCGGAGCAGGTCCGAATAGCCGTACTCCCTCCAGCTTTACCCTGGCCAGATCGCGGGCAACATTCTCCGTTAATGGATGATTTGTGCCGGAAATAATTAGCGCCGCAAACTTGGAAAACGGCGGTAGATCTGCTTTTTGGCGAGCAAGCAATTCCAAATCCATAAAATTGCCTGGATCCGGCGATTGGAGCGCCACATATAGTGAATGGGACGGATTAAAGGTCTGGATCAATATTTTGCCCTCCTTTTCCGCTCGTCCGGCTCGGCCAGAAACTTGACTTATGAGTTGGTAGGTCCTTTCAGGTGCCCTTATGTCAGCTCCGTGTAGTCCCAGGTCTCCATCGACAATTCCAACCAGGGTGATATTGGGAAAATGATGCCCTTTGGCTAATATCTGGGTGCCGATTATTATATCGATCTCGTTGCGACGCATTCTGTCAAATAGTTCGAACATGTTTTTGCCGGAAGCAATGGTGTCGGAAGATCCAACTTCTATCCTTGCGTCGGGAAGCTTGCTCTTTAATTCGTCAGAAATTCTTTCAA
Source organism: Holosporaceae bacterium (assembly GCA_031267415.1). Classification (GTDB taxonomy): domain Bacteria; phylum Pseudomonadota; class Alphaproteobacteria; order UBA3830; family UBA3830; genus BNWE01. Next base: position 4,539 of record JAIRZD010000042.1, on the reverse strand, counting down.
CTCCCGGACCAAATGGTATCATGGAGTCTTCCTGCGCACAGAATGGGCATTTTTGAGGTACCGGCCTTCGATGACCGCAGTGGTGGCATATTATTTTATCTGCACTTTTGTGATATACCAACCAGCTGGTGCAGTTGGGACATTCCATTTTTTCTCCGCAGGCTCTGCAGAGGGTTATGGGAGAATATCCTCGGCGATTTAGGTAAATAAGGCTCTGTTCCCCGCGGGCCAGGGTATCTTCTATGGCCCTCAGAAGCGGAGGAGAGATGAAGCCGTCGAATTTGTTTTGGCGCATATCGATTAATTTTATGGACGGCATTACTGATTTTCCAAATCTATTTTTCATGAAAACATAGCCGTATTTTCCGTTTTTCGCATTAAGGTAACTCTCCAGCGAAGGGGTGGCAGACGACAGAATTACGGGAATGTTTCCAAAATGCCCTCGCACAATGGCCATATCTCTGGCATTGTAGAAGCAGCCGTCTTCCTGTTTATAGGAAGAATCGTGCTCCTCATCCACTATGATCATTCCCAGGTTTTTAAATGGCAGGAACAGGGCTGATCTGGCGCCGACAAAAACATGAATTTCTCCGGAAATTGCCCCATGCCAGACTATTCTTTTGTTTTTGGATGAGACCTGTGAATTCCAGATGGCGGGTACCAGCCCAAAATATTGATGAATTCGATTAACTATCTGATCAGTTAAGGCTATTTCTGGAAATAAAATTAATATTTGGCGACGGCTCTGGAGTATTTCCCGGGCAGCTGCCAGATATACCTCCGTTTTTCCGGATCCGGTGACGCCATGAAGCAAAAATGGACGATTGCCGTTCTTGCTGATGCCCTCGGTGGCCGCGCGCTGGTCTTCATTCAGCATCATGTCCTGGAATTGGAAGATTTCCTCCCCTGGCCCCAGAGCGCTGTCATTTTTTTTCGGGCGAAATACGCTTTTTTCCGCCAGCATCATCTTCAACACATTTCCACGAGGAATTAGCGTATAATCCGACATCCACTGCAGGAATTTCAATGATGTTAGACCGATGTTGTGGGGAAATACGGCGGCAATGGTTTTCAGTTTTATGCCAATTTCGACCGGCTGATCCGCCGTTACCACCCCAAGTAATCGTCGATTCCCAAACGGTACCTCGACCACGTCCCCGGGAGCGACCACCGCGCTGCCGCAAAGATAGGAAAAGCTAGCATCGAACGGCCCAAGTGGAACAACGGAAACAACAACTGCCTCGCCGCAATTCTGCATTCATTTCAACCACAAAAATGCTCGACGATGGATGTGCTGATGTTTCAAGAGATTTTCCCGCAGCAATTTTTGTACCTTTTCCCACTGCCACATGGACAAAGGGCATTGCGGGACAGCGGAGCAGTTTCCCCATCGGGAATCGAACGCGGCGGCACGGGGGTGCTGCCGGCATCATCGGAATCGGGAAATAATTTCGTCGGATTTTCTAACTTCGATTTTTCCAACTTCGATACCAGCCTCTCCAGCTTGCTCAACGTGTCTTCTTCGCTTTCTCCTTCGCCGTTCCATTCACCTTCGTCTCCTTCGGCGTTTTGGGAAAGCAATAGGTTGAGCAACTCTTCATTTCTTCTAAATCCGCCTGGTTCGAACAACGATAGCACCTTAACCGCCTCCGCCCGGATGGTATCGGACATGTTTTCGAAAAGGGAAAAGGCCTCCTGTTTATATTCATTGAGAGGGTCTCTCTGGGCATAGGCTCTCAAATTAATGCCCTGACGTACCCGATCGAGATTCAGCAGATGCTCCTTCCAGTATTGGTCAATCATGCGCAACAGCACGGTTCTTTCCATGTACCTCATCATAGCTGGGGAATAGAGCGCCTCCTTTTCTGCCATTTTTTTGATGACTGACTCATATATTGACTCGATGGCCTCCTCCCGGGACATGTTGGCGTCTTTTTCGAGGGCAATGCCGTCTTTTTCAAGGGCAATGCCATCTTTTTCGAAGGAAATGTTGCCACCGAAAAACTCGGCGAGTTTCTCATTTATGGCCTGCAGATCCCAAAATTCGTAGGGAGCATTTTCCGGCACTGCGTCGTATATAATTTTAGCTATCAGATCCCGCCGCATTTCGTTGATATCTTCGGACAGATCAGCCTCTTCAGACATAAGATCGTGTCTCTGGGTGTATATTACCTTCCGCTGATCGTTCATCACATCATCGAATTTTAGAAGATGCTTCCGGATGTCGTAGTTCCGGGCTTCCACCCTCATTTGGGCCTTTTCCAGAGCCTTATTCACCCAGGGATGTACAATTGCTTCACCTTCTTCAATACCAAGCTTTTGCAGCATGGCGTCCAGTTTTTCCGCACCAAAAATGCGCATCAAATCGTCTTCCAGCGACAGAAAAAACTTTGACGCCCCCGGATCCCCCTGGCGGCCTGATCTGCCACGTAGCTGATTGTCTATGCGGCGACTTTCATGACGTTCGGTCCCGATCACGTATAGACCGCCGGCATTTTTCACCACCTCAGAGTCCTTTTCGATTTCCGTTGCAATCGCGTTCCTACGTTGATCAATTAATTCCTGGTCCTCGACATCGGCCAGCTCCCGGGCTAGTCGCGCCTCGAGATTACCGCCTAGTTTTATATCTGTACCGCGTCCGGCCATGTTGGTGGCGATGGTTATGGCTCCGGGTTTGCCGGCCTCGGCTATTATTTGAGCCTCCACATCATGGTAGCGGGCATTTAACACATTGTGCGCTATGCCTGCCTCATTGAGTAGAGAGGAAAGAAGCTCGGATTTCTCAATGCTGACTGTTCCCACCAGCACCGGTTGTCTACGCGCCACGCAATCGCGGATGAGGGCGATGATGGCCTCGTATTTTTCCCTGGCTGTCCGGTAAACTTCGTCATCCAGATCCTGTCTGGCCACCACCAGGTTAGTGGGAATAACCACGGTTTCCACATTGTATATTTCCGATAACTCCTGGGCTTCGGTGGCGGCGGTGCCGGTCATGCCGGATAATTTCTTGTACATACGGAAGAAATTTTGGAACGTAATAGAGGCCAGCGTCTGGTTCTCCATTTCAATTTTAACTTTTTCCTTGGCCTCAATGGCCTGATGGAGACCATCCGAGTAGCGACGCCCCTCCATCATGCGGCCGGTAAATTCGTCAATTATAATGACCTTTCCGCCTTTTACTATATAATCCACATCCCTCTTGAATAGCGTATTGGCCTTCAGCGCCTGGGCGACATGATGAACCAGGGCTATGTTTTGCATGTCGTAGAGATTCCCAGTCTGGAGTAGCCCAATTTCCCGCAATATTTTTTCGATATGCTCGTTTCCGAGTTCTGTTAGGGTGGCATTTCGATGTTTTTCATCCACTTCGAAATCTTCCTTGAACAATTGGGGGATAACGGCACTCATTTTCATGTACAAATCTGCGGAATCCTCGGCTGCTCCAGATATGATCAAGGGTGTCCGAGCTTCGTCTATGAGTATGCTATCCACCTCGTCCACAATGGCGTAGTGGAATGGACGCATCACCAGCTCCGAGGCGTAAAATTTCATGTTGTCCCGGAGGTAATCAAATCCCAACTCGTTGTTGGTGGCATAGGTCACGTCGCAGGCATACTGCTCGCGCCGCTGGGCATCTGTCAGTCCATGAATTATAACGCCGACGCTAAGACCAAGGAATCTATAGATTCTACCCATCCATTCGGCGTCACGGCTGGCCAAATAGTCGTTGACCGTCACCAGGTGTACTCCCTTCCCCTCCAGCGCATTCAAATAAACGGCTATGGATGCGACAAGCGTTTTACCTTCTCCGGTTTTCATTTCGGCTACCATGCCATTGTGAAGGACCATGGCTCCCACCATCTGGACATCGAATGGGCGTAATCCCAGGGCTCGCTTGGCTCCCTCGCGCGCCACGGCAAAGGCCTCCGGCAGAATATCATCCAGGGTCTCGCCCTCGGCCAATCTATTTTTGAATAGTACGGTTTTTTCCCGCAGTTGATCGTCGGATAATTGCGCTATAGACTCTTCCAGAGCGTTAATTTCACCGGCCACCTTTAGATGCCGTTTCACGATTCTATCGTTGTGGGAACCAAAAATCGATTTTAAAAAGTCTAACATATTGCACCGCCCAAAAACTCTGGCAGAGCAATATAGCATAAACAGCGCTCCAAGTACAGCGACACAGCAGAGGGTAACAGGGCCTACGCATGAAAATTTTTAAGTATAATTTTCAAATGACTCTATTTCTTCTATGGATAACCCGGTAAATTCTGATATGTCAGCCGGATCAACACCTTTTTTCAGCATCTTTAGCGCTGTTTCTTGAGCTTTCTTGAGTTCGCCTCTAGCTTCGCCCTCAGCTCTTGCGTTAGCTTCGCGGCTTCGTCGATCGTTTTGCGCTTTGATATGAGCATTGTATGCGGCTCTAAATTCTTTATTCATGCTCATGACCTTCAGTTCCTCGAGGGCTTCGTGCACCTCCGGTACTTTCTGTAAAAACTCGTCCGGGATCAACTCGGGATTTTTCAGAAAGAACAT
>JAIRZD010000049.1 GCA_031267415.1 Holosporaceae bacterium | reverse complement strand
ATTTCTGCGTCGCTTCGGTGCTCGGATCCTCATGTACCACATGTACACTGCGGTCCTGCGCTCCGTATGCTCCTATAAATTCCTCGAAATATCTTTGTTTGGAAAGAAGTCTATTTTTTTGAACTGAACCGCGGTATTTCAGATCGGGTGCCCAATCTCAGATTTTTTGTTTACTTTAGGGGTATTTTATTGATATTTTACTATAAAGTACGTGGTTGCTGAGACGGGGGGAGTATGGATGCCGTAGTTATTGTATCTGCTACCAGAACGCCATTGGGTGCGTTTAATGGGAAACTAAAATCTTTGACAGCTCCAGAGTTGGGAAGCGTCGTCATAGGCAATGTTGTTAAGCCAGTGCAGGGGAATGTCTGCGCTGCCTACATGGGGTGCGTACTGTCCGCCGGGCTTGGTCAATCCGCCGCCCGTCAAGCGGCCATTGGAGCTGGATTGAATTATGCCGTAAATTGCATCAACATAAACAAAATCTGCGGATCATCCATGTCAGCCATCATGTTGGCGGCATCTGCCATATCTATCGGGGATGCAGAGGTGGTGGTAGCCGGCGGCATGGAAAGCATGACAAACGCTCCCTATCTACTTGGAAAGGCCCGGTTTGGCTATCGCTTTGGCGATGCAGAGCTGGTGGACCACATGGTGAGAGATGGCCTGCAGGATGCCTACGAAAAATGCCTCATGGGTGAGTATGCGGAGGACGCCGCCGAGATCTATCATTTTTCCCGGGAAGAACAGGACGAATATGCTCTAAACTCGTTCCTTAAAGCACGAGATGCCCAAAAAAATGGATATTTTCGCAGAGAAATTATTCCGGTTGCATCCATGGAGAAAAAAACCGAGATAATTGTGGAGGATGACGAAATACCATTTTCCGTAGATCTGGAAAAAAGCAAGAGTCTAAAACCGGCTTTCCGCCCAGGGGGTACAATTACGGCAGCTTCTGCCAGTGCCATCGCCGATGGCGCCGCGGCCCTGTTGCTGATGAAGGAATCCAAAGCACGGAAATTAGGTCTGACTCCCATGGCTAGAATCGTTGCAGGCAGCACGTTTTCCCAGTCTCCCAAATTATTTGCAACCGCTCCGATAGGTGCCATAAAAAAAGTTTTGGAAAAATCCGGATGGCAAATAGATGACGTGGATCTGGTGGAAATTAATGAGGCATTTGCAGTAGTTCCACTGGCGGTTATGCGGGAATTCTCCATGGATCCTGCGAAGGTGAATATATTTGGCGGCGCCTGCGCTCTAGGACATCCACTGGGAGTTAGCGGGGCGAGAATTGTCGTAACCCTGCTAAATGCGCTGAAAATCAGCAAGGTCAAAAGAGGGCTGGCGGCCATATGCGTTGGCGGCGGCGAAGGATTAGCCATGACGATTGAAGTTGGTTGAAAAAACGACATAAGTCACTGATAAACTGAGGGTAATTATATTATAGGCGCTTAATCGCTAACTATGTTGAAAATTTTACGTGTATATACTACAATCAGTGGTTGTTCGTTTGTTATTTTTGGCGGATTAGTTGTTTCTTAACTAGGATCATTTATTGTATTGCATAATAGGAGACGAATATGAAAGAAAATTACCTGGAAGCCGTGTCGTTGATCGAAAGATTGCATCGTTTGTTCTTGGAAGTGATAAAATATGAGCTGGAAGGCCTTAAGATCGCCGATATAAATAACGTTCAGGCGTTGGTCCTCTACAACCTGGGGAATGAACAAATTTCCATAGGTGAGTTGACTGCTCGGGGCTGCTATCTAGGCTCAAATGTATCATATAATCTGCAGAAAATGATCTCCAATGGATACATCGACCATGCGGTGTCGAAGCACGACAAAAGGTCCTGCGTCATAAAACTATCTGCCAAGGGTGCGGCTTTTAGGAAAAAGCTGGATGCTGTTCTGGATCGGCACGTTGCTACGCTTAAAACAAGTGACAGCGGAGACGTCGCAAATCTAATAGCCACTTTGAAAAACTTGGAGCAGTTCTGGGGATCAGCCACGTCCCACAGGACTCGCTTTAGCGGCAGCTCGAAAAAGTTTCTCCGCTAGTGCTTGATCGTATGAAAACGAGCGTCGCCCAGTCATTAAGCTGGTATGAGTGCTTGAGGGTGAATCCGAGGGAGGTGTATTGCTGCATCACGCTTTGGTCGTCGACGAGAAAACCGGACGCAACGAAGATGCCGTTTGCAGTAAGACACTCACCTATGGATTTCGCCATGGATATCAGCGGCTCGGATAGTATGTTGGCGACAATGAAGTCATACTTCCCGTGGCTAAATTCGCAGTCTTTATTTTGGAAGACGCAAATTCGATGAGCCACATGGTTGATGATGGCATTTTCGCCGGCGATCCGAACGGCCTCGGCGTCGGTGTCGCAGGCTGTTACGCGACGACAGCCTAATTTGGCAAGCCCAATGCCAAGAATCCCGGAACCGCAGCCCAGATCCAGCGCGGATCCATGTTCTCTTTGATCAAAAAAGGTCTGGCAAGCCCGTAGACAACAACTGGTGGTTGGATGCTCTCCGGTACCGAAGGCTGTCGCAGCCCCAATCTCAAGTCCTATTCTATAAATGGGACGTGGCCTATTTTTCAAATGTGGACCGAATATATGAAAATTGCCGATTTCAATTGCTTTGAAATTTTCCAGACTCCTCGAAAGCCAATCTATTTTTTCCAGGGCGCCGGATTTTATGAGGGAACAGCGGTAATTTTTCAGCAGCGATGCAATTTTTTCCCATACTATGGGCGCATTGCTCAGCACTTCCAGCCGCCAGCAGTCACTCGATTCTTCCAGACAGGATACACTCATGTACCCGTCCTCGAAGAGGATATCCATGGCGTCGAAGGCGTCGTTTATGTAAAAATCACCGATGGTACACTTGTAAATATCGCCACTCATTTGGCCCCCAGGGGGGCCAGCACCAGCAGCATTAACCTTCCTTCCAATTGTGGGACTCCTTCACACTTGGCCGTCGCCTTCAGATCATCGATTATGCGGTTTAGCAATTTTACCCCGATGTCCTGATGGGCCAATTCTCTTCCGCGAAATTTCAGGGTAACCTTCACCTTGTTCCCCTCGTCGATAAATCTATTTATATTGCTCAGCTTCACCGCATAATCATGCTCGCCGATGACCGGGGTAAATTTTACTTCCTTTATCTCTATAACCTTTTGCTTTTTCCTGGCCTCGGACTTTTTTTTCTGGAGCTCGTATTTTAATTTGCCATAGTCAGCTATTTTGCAAACAGGAGGTACCGCCTGGGACGCTACCTCTATTAGATCAAGAGCGACATTATTGGCCATGGATTGGGCTTCTTTTATGGGCACCACACCAACGGCATTGCCGTTTTGGTCTATCAGACGCACCATTGTGGCCGTTATCGCTCTATTTACTCGGTACTTCTCATCGGATCTATTCTCTTCCAACCTCAACTCCTATCAAAATTACTTTCCCAGAACCAACAACTTTCACGCAAAAATCAGATCACCAGATTACATCTAAAACATTTAATTTTTTATGTTTATAAATGGTCTCTTCGCCATGAGATTTTTCTTCTACGCCTCTGAAAAGATTTCCGCCATCAGCTGCAGATCCAGGTATCCTCATTTTCCGAATTTCATGGTGAGTTTCGCCCGCCCCTTGGTGTCGTAGCCCAGGAAAAGCACATCTACTTCATCGTTTTCGTTCAAGATATCGGTAACCTGCGCCACTCGGCGGTCGGACATTTCACTTATGTGCACCAGCCCATCCGTTTTCCCAAAGAAATTGACAAACGCACCGAAGTCCATCACTTTGACAACGCGCCCACGGTACACCTTCCCGCAAACCGGATCAAAGGCGATGCATTTTATCATATCAAGGGCGCAATTCATGTCATTGCTATTCTTGGCATAGACGGAGACTGTCCCGCTATCCTCGATATCAATTTTTGCCCGGCTGCGTTCAATGATTTCTTTTATGACCTTGCCGCCGCTACCGATAACTTCTCGGATTTTATCCTTGGGTATGATTATGCTGGTCATTTTAGGAGCCGTTTCCGGCAATTCACGCCGTCCAACCGCCAAAACTTTACCCATTTCACCAAGGATGTGCAGTCGACCTTCTTTCGCCTGGGCCAGAGCATTCTTTAAAATGTCAAAGCTAACCCCGGTCACCTTAATGTCCATTTGCAGGGCCGTAATTCCGCTAGCCGTACCAGCCACTTTGAAATCCATATCCCCAAGATGGTCTTCCTCGCCCATAATATCGCTGAGGACGATATACTCCTCGCCTTTCATCAACAATCCCATGGCGATGCCAGCCACCGGGCTTTTTATCGGCACTCCGGCATCCATGAGAGCCAGAGAAGCTCCGCACACCGTTGCCATCGATGACGATCCATTGCAGGAAAGCACCTCAGAAACCACACGTATGGAATAGGCGAATGTATCCTTGGACGGCAAAACAGCGTTAACCGCTTTCCAGGCTAGACGCCCATGGCCGATTTCGCGGCGTCCAGGGGCCGCAAGCCGCCCTATTTCCCCGACGGAAAAAGCGGGGAAATTATAGTGCAGCAGAAAGCGTTCCTTGTACTCCCCGGACAATGCGTCAACCACTTGTTCATCCTGGGATGTCCCAAGAGTCGTGATTGCCAGAGCCTGAGTTTCGCCGCGTGTAAACATAGCAGATCCGTGAACCATTGGCAACACCGGAACTTCGATGGATATCTTTCTTATATCCCCCGCGCCGCGACCGTCAATTCTTTTCCCAGTCGAAAACAACATATCCCGGACATAGGAAGAACACGCCCTGGAAAATGCTTCAGAGAGCAATTTTTCGCTCAGATTCTCCCGATCCAAAAAACGTGCCTGGACGGCCAGGTATACCCTGGACAGAGCCTCTCCCCGTTCATGCTTAGTTGGTTCCGCGTAGGCGTTTCTTATGTCCTCCAGAAAAAGAGACATGATTTCCGCTTCGTCAAATCGGCAATCTTTCGGAGAAATGACGCTAACATCCCATGGATCCCGGGCTGCTCTCTCCGCCAAAGCCAGTATTGCCTCTATCACCGGCTGGAACGATTCATGGCCAAACTTCAGGGCCTTCAGCATGTCATCCTCGGAGAATTCAGAGACTCCGCACTCAACCATGAGGACCCCATCACGGGTACCAGCCACTACTAGTTCAAGAGTAGTATCTGAACCAATTGGCGGATTTAATATGAATGTTCCATCTTTAAATCCGACCCTGGAAGCCGCAATCGGCCCTAGAAATGGAATTCCAGAAATTGTCAGTGCAGCGGAGGCACCTATCATCGCCGCCAGATCCGGATCATTTTTCCCATCAAAACTTAATACGGTACAGATTACCTGGGTTTCATTCTTAAAATTAGGATGGAAAAGAGGACGGATGGGACGGTCTATTAATCTGGACACCAAAGTCTCTCGTTCCGAAGACCTTCCCTCTCTTTTGACGAAACCTCCCGGGATTTTACCGGCCGCGTAGGCCTTTTCCACATAATTTACGGTTAAGGGAAAAAAGTCCTGGTCCTGGCTGGCTTTTCTACTGGCTACCACGGTACATAACACCGTAGTATCACCATGCCTAACCATAACCGCTCCGTCGGCTTGATGTGCCATGCGCCCAGTTTCCAGGGAAAACAACTGCCCGCCCCACACGATTTCTTTTCTAAATATCATATAATTTTTCCTCTAAACAAAATACCAAAGATCAACGCCGTAACCCCAACGTTTTTATTAGACCAGAATACCTATTCGCGTCAATTCTCTTGAGATAATCCAATAGTTTTCGTCGACGACTCACCATGGCCAAAAGGCCTCGGCGGGAATGAAAGTCCTTCAGATGGACGTTCATGTGCTCCCCTAATTTGTTAATCCGCGCCGTCAATACCGCCACCTGCACCTCCGTGGACCCCGTATCTCCGCTGTGCGTCGCAAACTTGCTTATGATTTCCTGTTTGTTATCCACCGACATCATTTTCTCCAATGCTAATCACCAAAAAAACCGCAACCAAGGCCGGGATGTCGTCCAGCGGACATTGGCTACGATAAAACGCCGGTCAGTATCGACTATTTTCAGCAATTTTTCCAGAAAAATATTTGGGTGTAATTGTTTATTTTTATTTTTTATTGTATCGTCACTCCGAGTTGGAGGTGATTAGCTCAGCGGTAGAGCATCTCGTTTACACCGAGAGGGTCGGCGGTTCGAACCCGTCATCACCTACCGTCGTTGTTTTTGTAGATCGAGTGCTCGTAGCTCAATTGGATAGAGCGCCAGACTACGGATCTGGAGGTTGGAGGTTCGACTCCTCTCGAGCGCACCACAGGCGATTTGGCGCCTCTCACTCCTCTCATTAGACTTCTTTCGAAACATGCGCTCTTTCGGTAATTTCTGCGTCGCTTCGGTGCTCGGATCCTCATGTACCATATGTACACTGCGGTCCTGCGCTCCGTATGCTCCTATAAATTCCTCGAAATATCTTTGTTTGGAAAGAAGTCTATTAGACTTCTCGGAGCTTTTTCGCCTCTTATATGGTGTATGGCAAATTATACGACAGAAAGCTGAACAATTTTTGGGAAAACTCCCCGAATTTTCTCACAAAAATCATTCAACTAACACTGACTCTTCAATCCAATTTTCCAGCCCATATCTATGCGAACTATCAGGCAACAATCTCCGGATATATCACTGTATCTGCTATATTTTCAAGATCCGCCTTCCACATATCCGGACAATCGAACCCTTTGCACTTCGAAAGATCCATGGGTCCGTTTATCTTGGAATTTTTACGAAAACTCATTATCCTTAATGAGGCAGGAGCAACTATTCCCCCTTTTCCCTGATCATTTCCAATAGTCGCACCATCTCCTATATCCAGATGCTCCAATTTCTCGCATTCAGAAAGATTCAGGCCACCCCGTATACGAGCATCTCCCAGAATATCCAGACGCGTGAATGACCCAGTAAGGGCCGAAATACTTCCATCTTCGCCTATACTCCCAATACACAAATCCTTCAATTTTGGGAATCCCGAAAAATCTAGGACTTTTTTATTCATGCGCTGACGAATCCTTAGTGTCTCTAATGACGCAGGAAAAACTATATTACTACTATCACGCAGGTCTTTACATCCATAGTCCAGAAGCTTCAAATTTGGGCATTTCGCAAAATTTAGGCCCCCATCCGCCGCTCCATCCAAAATCGTCAGCGACTCCAATGTCTTCGGCAAAACTACTTCTGTTCCCAGTGTTACCCCCGGCGAAAATTCCAGAACCCTCAAATTTGGGCATTGCGTCTCAAGATTCGGGCCGCCTTCTAGCGCATACACGCTCTCCCCTATTCCCAGAACCTCTAATGACTCAGGAAGAGTTATACTACCACTCTTCATTCTTCCACTTCCTAATATCAGAGCCTTCAAATTTGGACATTCCGAAAAATTTAGGGCCACATCTTTTCCTTTTATAAATCCTCCCCAAATCTTCGCCCACACCAATCCCTTCGGCAAAACCAGATCGTTGTCTATTCTCGCCAAGGGAACAATTTCCAAACCCCTCAAATTCGGGCATCCAGAAAAATTCGAGCCGTCTTTTAGCGCATTCACGTCCGCTGTTACCAGAGTCTCTAATGACTCAGGAAGAGTTATACTAGCATGCCCCATTCCTCCACATTTAAATACCAGAGTCTTCAAATTCTGGCACCCCAAAAAATTTAGGGCCACTTTCACCTTAACTTCTCCCCCAATCCTCACCGTCTCCAATGTCTTCGCAACAATTTTAGCACCGTCTGTTACCTCCCCACTTGCAATTTCCAGAACCTTCAAATTTGGGCATTGCGACGCAAGATCCTGGCCGCCTTTTATTAACGCATTCACGTCCCCTGTTCCCAGAACCTCTAATGACTTAGAAAGAACTATACTACCACACTTTATTTCTCCATATCCAAATTTCAGAGTCTTCAAACATGGGCATCCCGAAAAATCCACGCCGCCTATCTCAACTTTTGCTCCTATCGTCACATCCGTCAATTCCCCCCCACCAACTACTTCGCCTTTTATCACCGCCTCATTCCCAATCAACAGACTCTCCAGTTTCGAGCATCCAGAAAAATCTAGGCCGCCTATCTCAACTTTTGCCCCTAGCTCCATTTTCGCACAATTCTCCGGAACAACTACTTTGCCTGTTATCTTCGTCCCTGCTTTAATGCACAAACTCCTAATATCCAGGCATCCAGAAAAATCTAGGCCGCCTATCTCAACTTTTGCCCCTAGCTCCATTCTCGCACAATTCCCTGGAACAACTACTTTGCCTTTTATCACAGCCCCATCCCCAATCCCCAGAGCCTTCAAATTTGGCCACTTCGAAAGATCTAGGTCATTGTTTATCTTGACGTTTTCCACATTCAGCTCCGTTAATGCCTCCGGAACAACTATCCCATCTATTTCCGAGCTCTCACCGTCATTACCCCCCATATTTCCATCACTCAACCTCTTTTCAACTCTTAACTCCTTCAACTCTTTCCACCCTAAAAGATCAATCAATCCCCATTTTCCACCCACTTGCACAATAGCTTTTCGGCAATATTTTTTATATAGCTCATGGGGTTCCGTATCACCACTATTCCTACTGTCAACTACGACGCAGCCACTTTCGAGTCTATCAGACATACTTTGGCAAATGGTCTCCACCATTTTTTTCTTATCCTCATCGCTACCTGCTTTAGCTTCATCGTAGGCGATCGCGAAGTCGAGTGGCAAAACTTTAACCCCTCCCCCCAGGGAGTATCCGAACGCCCTATGTAAAAAATTTTGCCCCTCGTATTTTTCGTTAAACAGATACCAGAGTTCGTCTCTAAATGAAGCGTCTTCCCTAGCCCCGACCTCCCCCAGTGCATCCTGAGCTTCTTTTTTCTCTTTTTCGTTTAAATTTGCAAAACTTATCTCTCCATGAACCTCTGTTTGGCTAATTGTAAACTCGTGAACGACCGTATTGCTCACCTTATCCTGCATCTTAACGTTCAATTTGCCAAATGCTTCCATTCCTCCCGTTTCTTTCTTTCTAGCTTTTAACTCAAACTCCCCAAAGGTCAAAATATATCTGCAGTCCGGGTTTGCAAATTCAAATATTTTTGTCAGCCTCTCTATTAAGCTCTTTTTTAATTCATCCACATTATGGCCTCCATCCACCTGGGGAGAACAAACCAACTCATCCAATCCCAACATCCTAGCCAGCGTATTAATGAGATTTTTGAACCCCGGCAGCAATTCGTTTCTATTCCCTTGCTCATACAACACATCTTTCATAGCACTAACCACCCAATTCCAATAATTCCTGTCCCTAGTCAAAGTACTATTATAATTTCCCTCACCAACATTTTCACAGAATGCCTTTATTCTACCAATCCTATTGTTATTCGACGCCTCTATTCCGCCCACTTTGCCATTTTCTTTCAGTTTCCTTATTCCCTCATTCCCCAAAATGCCAAGAAGTATATCGCGATTAACGCTTTCCTGACAATCCCCATTCCCACCTCCGGTAATCTTATTTCCGTTCTCATCAAAATGTTCGGTGCATTTGCCGGTCCCGCATGGGGTACTGTATATCCATCCCCCAGATCGAAAATATTTAGCGAGCTTTTCCAATGTGGCCACATCATCCTTTCCAAATTTTCCCAGGGAGTGTCCATTTTTAACACCCTCACCCCCCTCTTGCTTTGGGAAAAATTTCTGCCTCCGTTCCGCATATGTTTGATAAAATTTACCAAGAATCTCAGTATTCGGGAAAAAAAAGGCAATGTATGCCAGCATCACGTTTTCCACAATATGCTCAGGATAGCCATACTTCTTTTCGTCTTTCAGCGCTTCATCGATAAATTCCTTTGCTGGATTTTTCGTCCCATTCGCTTTCCCTAAGAAATCTTTCGCGCTCAACTCTAACTCTTCCTCCCAACCTGCTTCCAGCCCTGCTTCATCCATTTCCCTTCTCTTACGTTCAATATACAAAAAACCATCTGCGACTGCGGTCAAATATTCCTTCTTTTCATTTTTCCCAATTTTTTTCTTCTTTTTCTTTTCCCCTGCTTCCTCTTTCTCCGCCTCCGCCTCCTTCTCCCCCTCCTTCTCCGCCTCCGCCTCCGCGCTAAATATTTTATTCACTACTTTCATCGCATCCGCCCCAATCATATTCCCACCCATCGCATCTGGAAGTAGCTTCTTGATAAGTTTAGCAACTCCGTCTTGCCCCTCATCTTTTGAGTAATTTCTTCTGCCCTCACCATTTATATCCTTCATTTTGTGCGCGTAATTCCCATCCCTCCGAAGATTTCGAATGCATCCGCATGTATTCATAAACACTCCATGACATATGGGCGGCCAATCGCCCATTTTCTCCGCCGCGCCTCCTGCTCCCTCCAACGCACCCTCCACCCCTTCGCCATACAAACAAAACTTCCCGTCCTTATCAAAAAGATCATCTATTCTCAACTCTGCTTCGGCAATTCCGAAAAAAAACATCGCTAACAACATAAAACTCGTTTTTGCAAAAAAATTTTTCATTTCGGGCGCTCCATTCAGCTATAAAACAACAATCCATACCAGCGATGATA
>JAIRZD010000056.1 GCA_031267415.1 Holosporaceae bacterium | reverse complement strand
AGGAATTTATAGGAGCATACGAAGCGCAGGACCGCAGTGTACATGTGGTACATGAGGATCCGAGCACCGAAGCGACGCAGAAATTACCGAAAGAGCGCATGTTTCGAAAGAAGTCTATTATTCCGTAGTCGCCTCAGCCTTCTCGACTTCCTTCTCCACATCTTCGGAAGACTGCGGAGCTCCCTCCTCGAGGATTCCCTCGGCCAATTTCTCGCGATTCTCTTCCTTTGATATCTCGGGAGTCACCGCTTCCTCAACGGCTTCAGTTTTTTCTCCGACATTGGCTTTTTCGGTCTCTGCTTTTTCAGATTCGGACTTATCAGCCGCTTTTCCGTCTGTGGCCTTCTCCTGGGCCCCCTCTTCGGTGGCAGAATTTTTATCTCCCCCTAGAAAACCAGGCAGCGAAGCCCCGGCAATAGCGTATTCAGAAAACAGTAGCGCCAACCCCAACGCTGGCAAGCAAAACAGTGTTTTTTTCATGTTACCTTCCCATTACAAACGCGAACCTACTGGGAAGCATATCAAATAGAAATTAAAATGCAATTAATATTTATACCACAGCGGATCTCCGGGGAAAGGATTTTCTCGCCAAAAATGCCGCCGGCGATCCAGACTACACCACCTAGCTATAACCCGTATTTTCTCTTTATGTAATCAAAAAAAGCTTCCAATTCCGCTTTGGCGTTTTTGGGTATACGATCCTGTATGAATACTTCTGGAATTTTTATGGAACATTTGTGATCCATTTGCGTAAACACGATGCGCTTGTCTCGCAGCTTTAATTTTTTGATTTTATATCCATTCGCAAGCCAGGACGCACTGATGGTCCCAGGCCTTCTGCTGTGCCAATATCCACTGGAGGTAAACGCCGATTTGCACAATGGATATCCGAGTATATGGGATATTTCGTCAAAATTCAGAGTAAACACAGCTTCATTTTTTTTATGAAAATACTCATTAAGTACTGAGAATTTATAGGGTTTCTTTTTTTGCTTGTCGTTCCTGCGTAACATTTCAAGAATGACGGAAATATCCTCGTAGTTTTCCAGTGGCTCCTCGGTTTCGGTGAACTCTACTTTATGCAGCCCACATTTCGCGTGGATGTAGGCGATGTTTTTTGCCCATGAATTTTTTTGGTTGCGCATCTGCACAATGGATTTTTTCTGATCCACTAAAATTTGTTCTCCGCAGTATAAACATCTGCCATCCTGGCGATGCCATACGGCTTTATATTTCCCAACTATATTGTTTATGTCTCGTAATTCATCAAATTTTTCTTGGATGGACGATGGCAGATATGGATTGGTATTTTTTGCTGGTATATGCTCAATTAGAGCAATATCGCCTAGCCGTATAACCCTCTCATCTTTTTTATCCGGCAATGCATAGACATATCTGCCCCTATGGTCCTGGAAAAAATAATAATTAATGATTTTCGAGCGCTTCCATCCTGGGTGACGTTGCTCACAAAGCTTCAAAAGCAATATTTTGACCACAACATCGATGTGCCGGAAGGCTTTTTGGGCATCGGTTATTTTGTGATAGCTGGCCCAACCGTGAAGTTTCTTATTTAATTTATCTATCAGAACCTTTTGACTGCCACTGAAAGACAGAATTAATTCACGAAGGACATGCTCCATCTTCATTATTGCCGTATCGCTTGGCTGCGAGATGATCGCTTTGTCCTGGCGCATATAGTGGCGCGAAAGAAAATCGAATCCCTGGTGAACGCTGATGACTGTGGTTTTTTCATGGGATAATCGCATTCCACGTTGCCGGAGAAAACATTCCATGATGTCGATAATTCTTTTGGCCTTGTCGGCGGAATAGGCTGTTACAAAAATATCATCGGCAAAACGGATTAGTTGCCCTTCGCAATATTGCTCATCATATCCTAGGCCGTGAAGTCCTTCGAAAATTTTTTTCTGTAGCCCATCGAGGGTTAAATTCCCAAGAATGGGGCTAATGGAAACTCCCAGACTTATGCCGTGATCCTCTGCCGGGAAAAATTCTCCGGCAGAGACATGTCCAGCTTTCAAAAATTCCCGCAAAACCCGCGTATCCATAGGAATATTGGACAGTAACCAATCGTGGTTTATGCTCTCATAGCAGGATTTTACATCTGCTTTTACGATATAATCCACGCCTCTTTTCAGTGCGGACATAATGTGCGCATGCACATCCTGGGTGGAGCGATTTTTGCGAAAAGCGAAAGATCTACTGTCTCCCATCGTTTCCTCCACTGGACTAAGCGCATAGGCGTGCAGTATTTGCATGGCACGATCGTGGTAGGTCGGGATTTTTATGCGCCGCTCTTTTGATGAAAATGTTGAATACATAACAACCAACCTTAGAGTGGAAGCCAGATATCCATCATCCTCAAGGGACAATGCTGCACGCATGCATTCGGATGGCGTACTCCATCTAATGCCATCGACGCCTGGAGTACGGCATTTTGTCATTACATGACGTACTGCCAGCATTTTGGCATCAAGCGATGACGTTAACTTTTTTTGATACATGGAAAGTGCATCCCGGTCACCGCCCTTCGTCGCCAGCGCGATATCTCGCTGCATATTCCATAGTGCATTTTTCAATTTGTCCCAATTAGCGTTATTCCAGAGGGAATTAAGCAGCTCTTCATTGAAAATACCTGCTTCAATCATATTGTTGAGGCCTCTCGTCTTTATTTTATATCGGCGATTTTAATGCACAAAAACCAAAAAGTACTTAATAGACTTCTTTCGAAATGCTGATATCCGCGCCCATTAAAGTTTGGTGCACCCCGATTTTAGGACCACTCTAGTTTGGATTTAGAGGTTCGTTGGTGCCGAATTTGGCATAGAAGAAGCTCCTGGATTTACAACTGTCAGTATATACTTCACAGGGGGCGTTGTAACCCAAATTTTGGTGTAATCGTTTATAATACCAAATCTCATTTCAAAGTATTCAAAAAACAGCTTTTTAGCGCCGCTCAACATCAGGCGCTGCCAGCCTTGCGATAAAAATTTAGTAATGGGAAATGGTATAATTATAAAAATTAATAAACTTTTTTATTTCGTCCTTAGCCTCGCTAACGCTTTGAAAATCAATCAAAAAAACATTTTCATACTTGATGGACCGCCAGAATCGTTCGATGTGGACATTATTAGACTTCTTTCGAAACAAAGATATTTCGAGGAATTTATAGGAGCATACGGAGCGCAGGACCGCAGTGTACATGTGGTACATGAGGATCCGAGCACCGAAGCGACGCAGAAA
>JAIRZD010000039.1 GCA_031267415.1 Holosporaceae bacterium | reverse complement strand
GAATTTATAGGAGCATACGGAGCGCAGGACCGCAGTGTACATGTGGTACATGAGGATCCGAGCACCGAAGCGACGCAGAAATTACCGAAAGAGCGCATGTTTCGAAAGAAGTCTACTATGCAAAAGTCGAAAAAGCCTCGATGGTTAAGTGTTTGTAATAACTTAACCTGGGGCTTTAAATTGAATTAGCACAAAAATAGAATTGCATTTGATTTTTGATTTTTGTATGGTTACTTTTGCTGTTCCTGGTGTTTTAACGGAGAAAGTTGCATGAAGAGATTTTCGTGTTTAGCGGTTTTATGTATTGTTCAGCTGTGGATGTCGTCGGCCGAAGCCGCGGTTACCCGCTCATACTGCAAAAATAAAGCTTCCCACGGCACAAATAAAGCTTCCACTTCTTCCGGGGCATCTGCGGCTGCTACCTCCCGGGGAAACAGCGCCAAAGATGACGCTTCCTCGGAGCCGGGTCTGGAGTTCCGTGGCATTTTTGGCGGTGTTTTCTCCAATAGTGCAACCAACGTTCCGGGAAACAGGGATAAACAGGGTGTCGCAATGCGCAACAGGTTTAACGTCGTCAAATTTCGAGGCGGCGTTGAAGTGGTTTACCACGTCAATCAAATGATGTCGATCTCTGTCGTTGGCGGATTGGATGTCGGGCAGAATAAAATCAGACCGGAAATCGGCACAAGATTTGCTGCCAACTCCTACAGCGCTGAACATCTGACTGTTCTGCTGAAAAATCTATTCGATAGTGTGAGTGGTAACTTGAGTTCGCTAGTGGATGGAGACACCATCGATGGGGGCACCTGCGCCAAGTTGGTGAAAGTGCTGCGCTACCTGGGTGGTGGAGCCGAGGTGGTTGACCCCGCCTTCGTCACCGGCCCTGCTGGCGGAGATCGTAAGGCTGACGATGCTACCCTGTCGGATTACTCGAAAAACGCCGCTACCGTACGGAACGACTTGGCGCCCTTCGGCGTCAGCATGGCCGGTCTTGATCAGCTGCGGGATGCCATCGCCTCCTACTATCCGCAGTTCGCATCGCTGCTGCTATCCATAAAAGATAAAACCACCTGGGCTAGCGGGTTAGGTGATGCGACTACGGCCGAAGCCAGTATTCTGGGCAATATAATCTCCCCTGGGGTAGCCTACCCACAAGGCGTTTACCTTGATGCTGACTTTGCCCCTATCTGCTCCATGACTGCCGCCGCCGCCATCGCTGCCAAAAAGGCTTTCGTTGATGGAAAAATCGCAGAGTATGTCAAATCGGCCTCCAACGGCAAACCGACCTTCGGTGTCCGCCCCTATGTCACCATCAAATTCCGCGGACGTCTGCCATGGTGTTGTGGCGATGCCACCTATCTTTTCCTAGGGCTGGGTCTCATCCACCAGAACGGGAAAGCAAGCTATGATAACGGTCTGGCTCCGGAGTCTTTCAGCAAACTTGGCACCACTGCTAGCATCGGTCTGGAGCGGCAGCTCAGTTCGAAAAATCTAGCTTTTTCTCTGGAGGTTACGAAAACCATGAAGTCCACCTACAACCTTGGAACCACACAGTTATTTGGCCAGCCCCTGGTCAAAAAAGTAAAGCTAGAGGATACAGCGGTGGGGCTATCTATAATCTATAAATTCTAGGCTGGAACCGTGGCCCTGGCTGCTTTTCATCGCTGGACCGGAGGGGTATCGGTGAAAACTCCTGGATGGGGGGAGAATATGACAGTATATGGAAACATGGCGGCAACCCGCCGCCCCTGGTATTCCGCCTGCAGCGGTTCGAAGGGAAAGCCATAAAACCCAAACAATTTCTGGGCGTTACTGTTGGATACATAGGTGCCATCCAGATACTTGAATCTTGGTTCATCTGCCAGAAAGCATAGGGTAATGATGACCTTGTACTCGCCGTTTTCTATTTTTAAATTCGGATGTATTGCTGTCGCCTCGTTTTCACCGCTCCAGGCGTTTATTCCGGTTAGTGCGGTCGGCAGCTCCTGCTGTGGATTAACTTCGATATCCACATCATCTACTCTGACCTTGACGCCCTTGTTAAACAGTCTCATTTTCCAAAGAATTTTTGCCCTGGTTCCGCCCAATCCCTGCACCAGCGTAATATTCAGGTGCGGCGTATGTCCATGGGCATATTGATATGGCGAGCCGACCCCAAGTCCCTGCTTTCCCTTGTAATAATTCATGAACGCCACCGGAAGTATACGAGACAGATCTTCGCTGGTTATGGCCTTGGAAGGACGATCCTGGGAGACCGCCTGAATCAGGCTGACGGCGGAAAACGCTGCATTTCTTGTCTTTGCTTTCAAAAAATAATATTTATAGTAGTCCAGCGAGAAGTACATTAGCATTGTTAAAATTGAAATTGCGATGGCGAATTCCACCAGAGCTCCGCCGGCGGAGCTGTTTTTTAGACAGCGGAACAGGCGCGGCTTCAAGGTACGCAGGCGCTGCCTCATGGTACGAAGGAAATATCCTGGGCTAAATGCTTTCATTTTACTCTCTTTTTGTCCCGGAAATTCTATCTGTTTTTGGTAAAATTTACGTTAATTATGTCAAACGCAGGACAAAAATATTTTCCCGGCTCCCATCCGGGTTTTTCCCATTCTTGGAAATTCCGACCCGCGGAAGAAAATGCCAATCTAAAATGGGCTAAAAATACTTCAAAAATATTTGACAAATTCGCTGTATTGCGTTACCCTATTGCTGAGTAGAAAAAATGAGAAATTAACATGGGAAGGATTTTTTCATCAAGATTGTCGAAAGAAGATTGTCGAGCTAAACTAACTGTTGCGACGTCTGTATTGCTTTTGAATGGATTACTGGGGAATGGATGCGAGGAAGCGAGAGGAATGAATAAAGCGGGACCGCTGGGTAAATCGATGTTGGGGGCGGGAGGGGGAGAGCTGACGACGGTACCAATAAGTCCTGATTTGCAACAAAAATTTAATACGTTTTTGCGAGATAAGCTGGGAAATAACGTGGGCGTTCGGAAATATAGCGATTGTGCTGGAGAAGATGCGGAACTGCTTAGTTATATCGATCAGCAGCGTTTTCCGAGGAAATTAACGGAAGATGAGTTGAAAAAAATACGTTGTTTGTATTATGGTGAGGAGA
This sequence comes from Holosporaceae bacterium, assembly GCA_031267415.1. Taxonomy (GTDB): domain Bacteria; phylum Pseudomonadota; class Alphaproteobacteria; order UBA3830; family UBA3830; genus BNWE01. The sequence goes on along the minus strand of JAIRZD010000039.1, from coordinate 5,007 downwards.
AAGATTGCTGTGGGCCATGCGCTCCTAGGGCTTATTATCATTCTCCTGCTGTGGCCTGGGCGGCCTACAATAGCAGCGATAAAGAAGTGTTTTACAAAGTGTTTCCGTTTCTGAAGCCGGCTTCGGGAACAGGGGTAAGGGAAAAACCAGAGAAAGCAGAAGCATCCAAATTCAGAGACTTCCTTGCTAAAGATCTGATCAGGGTGGTGAAAGGTATACCGAAGGGACATGAAGAATTGAAAAAATATATCGTTAAGGGGGCCTTTCCTGAACGACTAGGGAAAGAGGAACTAGAGAAAATACGAGATGCCTATTATGGTGAAGAGAGACGTAACATGAAATACATAAAAAAAGATACCAGTTATTGTCATTCTCCTGATGTGGTGGCGGCGGCCTACAACAGCAGCGATCACACGGTATTTTATGAAGTGTTTCCGTTTCTGAAGCCGAGTTCCGGAGAAGGAGTGTTAAAAGAACCTGCGGATGGGCCACCGCCAACAAAGTTAGCGCGGTTACTTGGTATAAATCTGCTGAGAGGTAAAATTGAAAAAGGAGTGGCACCGAAGGGACATGATGAATTGAAAGCATTAATCGTTGGGGGGCGTTTCCCTGAGGAGCTGGGATTGAGGGAACTGCAGCTGATAAAGGAGACATATTATGGTAAATGGAGCTATACCGTGGAAGACCTAGAAAAAAATGGTTGTTGTCATTCTCCTGATGTGGTGGCGGCGGCCTACAACAGCAGCGATCGAAGAGAATTTTTCGAAGTGTTTCCATTTCTGGAGAAGGGTTCGGATGGAGAGATAAGGATAAAAACCGCGACTAAAGGATAGGAAACGTTAACGCTTCATCCGCCAATTCAGAAGAGTGGAGAAGAGGAAGGTGAATATGGAGGGGTAGGAAGGGATTTTTCATACTAATGGTTGTATGGAGGATTAGTGGATGCCGGTTTAATAAGTGAATAGGTGAATAAAGGAATGAATGAATAAAGGAATGAACGAAAGATCCGATTCCCCTGAATCCCAAAAACCAGCATCGAATACCAAAATCGTAGTGGTTTTAGCTGTGATTCTGATCGCTGTGGCTGGAGCTTCAATGTATCTTCTTTCGAAGACAGATTATTCCGACAGGGAAATTTTTTATCATTATATGTATAAAATTCAGAAAGTTTCGAACCACGAAATGTCGCGGGAACAGCTGTATGAGCTCCATAATTTCGCCGAGGGCGCGTTTTTTGGGAATGAAGATTTTCGAGTGGGCACAGGTGAGGTGGATCTTGCTAAAATTCTGCGAAAAAGGAATATCGATGTGGAGTTTGTTTCCCATCCATCTGTCTTGCCCGCAACAAAAGAAGATCACAGAGCGAAATTTGAACGAATAAAGGGAGAATTCATGAAAAAATCTCCGACGAAAATTCCGCCGGACAGCGAATGGGCGTTTATTTTCCGCCGTAGAAATGATGCTTTTTCCGACGGCATTTGCGCATGGTGGAATCTGATTCCGGCTCCTCCGCTCAAAATGTGGAAGAAAACCGAGTTCGTCATTCGTGATTGTTTCATGGCGGAATCACCGCTGGCCAGAAAAATATTCAGAGCAATGCACATCCACTTCGATGGTTTTATCTCAAAAATTAACGATACCTGGAACAATCTTCGCAGAAAATAGTTGGGTTCTGTTGATGAATGACCTGAATGACCTGAATGACCTGAATGACCTGACTGACCTGCCTGACCTGCCTGACCTGCCTGACCTGGAAAGCCGCGGAGTTCAGCAGGTTCTGATTTTTTGCACCGATAGTCTAGAGGGGCTAGGCGATGCAATAGACTTCTTTCGAAACATGCGCTCTTTCGGTAATTTCTGCGTCGCTTCGGTGCTCGGATCCTCATGTACCACATGTACACTGCGGTCCTGCGCTCCGTATGCTCTTATAAATTCCTCGAAATATCTTTGTTTGGAAAGAAGTCTAATGTTAGAACCTGCGGTTGCGAAAGAGTGCCCGAAGGAACCCTCGGCAGGCGTTTTGAGGTTTACACGCGCAGGTTGATTTGCTATGATGGCGCACAACCAGCATGCGGTATCTGATGAAAGATGAATACAGGCTAGTAAACAAAGATGAATTTACTTTAAGAGAAATAGAAGTCGTTGCCCTGCTAATAAACGGAAAATCCTATAAGGAAATCGGCATACTGATCCGCATTTCTCCTAGAACGGTTGAAGCTCATATTAGAAGCGCTATGTCCAAGATAAAATGTAATTCAAAAAAGGAAATTACGGACTTTGTAAACGCTTCGGGAGAGCGGGAATATTTTAACGACATCTTTTGCGAACTTTCCAAAGAAAGCGTTTTGCTTTTCGCTAAAAACAGGCGATGGCTATTGTGGATTTTTCTATTGGCAGGCGTTTCTTGTTTGGGAATCGCAGCGTATTTCTTCTGCGGAAGCGTAGAAAAAGCAAACAACGTAATTATGCAGAGCGAAAATTATCTCGACAGATACGATTACACGTCTAGAATCAAAGATGTAATATCCAAGCAGGATAAAATCAAAATTGCAATCATCATTGGAGTTGGAGGTAGCGGGAAGACGACCATTGCGCGTAAATTCCTGCAGATTTCGCAGGCTGATATTTCCTGGGAAATTAACGCTGAAACCGGCCACAGTATTTTTTCATCCTTCGTCGAGCTTGCCGAAACTCTTTCGAAAACTAAAGATCAGAGGAGCGAGCTTGAAATAATTAAAAGTATTGTCAATAACGAAGAGAAACGACGTTTGTTAATTAAATTTGCGGCTTCGCTGCTGCGCCAATATAAAAATTGGATTCTGCTTTTCGATAACGTGGAGGATTTTTCCACCATATCGAGTTATTTTCCTCAGAACGATTCGATTTGGGGGAATGGAATATTATTGATAACCACCCGAAATAAAAATTTGTCGCACTCTTCTAACCTGAAGCGGGAGACCGACGTTAATGTCGAAAATTTATCTTCGCAAGAGCAGTACGCTTTGTTTTGTAAAATTCTCTACGGAGATAACTATGCGAATTTTTCTCAGAAAAAGACTGGGGAGATAAAAAATTTTCTCAAACAAATTCCCACCATGCCGCTGGACGTTTCGGCTGCCGCCTATTATCTCAAAAACACAAACGCCTCCTTCGAGGATTATATAAAAATCACGGAAAAAACCACCGAAGATTTCGAAAAAATTCAGAGCAAACTCTTGGAGGAGAGCATAAATTACAGCAAGACCAGATATGGCATTATCACTTCCACTTTCGAGGAAATTATTCGGCAAAACAGAAATTTTAAAGAGCTGCTTTTATTTATTTGTCTGTTAGATTCCCAGGGAATACCGAAAAAGCTGCTGAAGAGTGTTGCCGATTCGGTTTTGGTTGATAATTTCATTTACAATCTACGAAAGCATTCATTGATTACCTACGACGACGATAGAATTTCCATTCACAGATCCACTCAAAATATTGGACTGAGTTATTTTATGGGAGCGGTTAATTTAGCTGTTAATTTAAATGAAAAAAAGGAAATGGCGCAAAAATTCATTTCTTTCCTAACGCCCTACGAATATTTAGAAACGAACTACGGCAATCTGGAAAAATTTATTCCGCATTTAAAATCATTGTTGAATAAAATCGATAGATTGTTTGCCGGAAATTCGTTCGCCGACGGTTGGAAAATTGATTTGATGATTACAACGGCCAATATTTATCGATATAAAGCATACCGCACTGCCGACGCGTTGGATTGTTTTCAAAAAGTTTTAGAACTTAACGAGGCGAGCAAATATTTGAGTCAGGAAAGCATTGCCGCTATTAATCTTAAAATCGGTGAAATTTATACTTTGATGAGCGCCAACGATGAAGCCATGTCTCATCTAAAAAGGAGCGTTGATTCCCTGTCGCCCAATGATTTTATTGGATTAGCCATGAGTGATCGTCTGATGGGAATAGTTCACATGCGCAAAGATCATTTCGACGAAGCCAACAAATATTTTGAAAAAGCGATTGCGGAATTGGATAAAGAAAAAGTCGACGGCGTTTCTCTGCGGGAAATGAAATCTGATATTTACGCCGACATGTCATTCAATTATTTTATGGACGGTATTAATAGAGATAACGCCGCCAGAGCCGCCGAAATAATGAAAAAAGCAATAGCGATAATTTCTGCAGCTGCGGCGGATCCGACTGCAAATATTAAAGTCGCCGGAAGATTGGCGATTCACATGAGTCGACTGGCGGGAATTTACAATGCGCTGGGTAAATACGATTTTGCACTGAAAACTGCCCAGGAAGCCGAAGATATTATTAAAAAACTGCCGCTGGACAGCGATCTTTTGTACGCGCAGGGGATAGTCGCTCGCGAAAAAGGATTGTCGTATCTCAGACTCAATAAAATAAAAGAAGCCTACGATTATTTTTTGGAGGCTAAAAAAATATTTTCACAGGCCCGTGTGGGAGCCTATTTATTCCGACTTAAAATGCACGAGGCGGAATCGCTGATACGCTTGGATCGATTGGACGAGGCTTGGAAGGCCTGCGAATCAATGTTTGCCACAAAAGATCGCGAGCGGAATAATTACTGCGATCTATTCTTTAACACCTGCTACTACCATGCTGCAGTAATCAAGTGTAAACAGAACGATATAAAATCAGCGGCCGATTATTTTGCGAAATTTTTCGCTTCCATGGAAACGCTGTGCAAAAATATCCTGTCTGCAGAAAAATATCATGAACTTATCAAACAAAACGCCTTTCTCGAAAATCCAGCCGACCTAAAAACTTGCTTCGAAAACAGTTCGAGAATCTTCGAAGCAATATATTGGAAAGATTATGAATTCACCAAATACTATGTCGAAGAAAATTTGAAATTGTTTCTATAGTGTACCCCGAAAATTAGACCAGAGGAAGAGAGCGGCGTATTATGCAAGGTGTAAAAAGGAGGGTGATTATGAGCAAGCATTACAGCAGTGAATTTAAATCTAAGGTTGTATTGATTTC
>JAIRZD010000007.1 GCA_031267415.1 Holosporaceae bacterium | reverse complement strand
AGGAATTTATAGGAGCATACGGAGCGCAGGACCGCAGTGTACATGTGGTACATGAGGATCCGAGCACCGAAGCGACGCAGAAATTACCGGAAGAGCGCATGTTTCGAAAGAAGTCTATTGACGCTATTATTTATACTATTTACATGCAATTGAAATTTCCTCGGCTTTGTGCTATCAAGTAACCGTCATGTTTGGAATGCGGTTATGAATATTTTGCAGGAATTAGAAAAACAGAAATGTGAAGGGTTGCTCGTCGGCAAGGATATCCCGGTTTTTGCTCCCGGCGATACCCTGAAGGTCCTCGTGAAGGTCGTTGACGGAGAAAAGGAACGTCTGCAGTCGTTCGAAGGAGTGTGTATTGCCCGGCGCAATCGCGGAATTGGATCCTCCTTTACCGTCCGCAAGATTTCCTTCGGAGAAGGCGTAGAAAGAGTTTTCCCCCTGTATTCGCCAAGTTTGCGCATAACGGTGGTACGGAGGGGGGCAGTTGCCCGCTCGAAGTTGTACTATCTCAGGGATCGTGTTGGCAAAGCTTCCCGCATAGCGGAAAAGAGCATCATATAGACTGTGGTTGCGATCCTAAAGTAGGCTTATCAGGGTATTCCGTCGCCAGTCGGCTGTGGAGGCTTGATGGTTTGTGATTTTTCCAATGTCGCATTTTATGTTGTCGGTTATCCCATACATTGGTACTCCTTGGCCTATATATTTGGTCTGCTGGCGGCAGCGTTTCTGACCAATTTGCTGGCGACAGAAAGCGGACAAGCCTTGCCAAGGCATTTCATCAACGAATTCATCGACTATGCGATAGTTGGCATCATCCTGGGTGGACGATTTGGACATGTGCTGATATACGATTTCGATTATTATACCGCGAATCCCAGCGAAATATTAAAAATATGGAAGGGCGGAATGTCCTTCTACGGAGGGTTCGCCGGAGTACTAATGGCGGCCCATTTATTCTGTCGCAAACGCCATCTACAGCTGCTAAAATTTATGGATTTATGGGCAGTCAGCGTTCCAATTGGATTATTTCTGGGGCGCATAGCAAATTTTATAAATGGGGAATTGCTTGGGACCCAGACAGCCGTTCCCTGGGCCGTTATTTTTCCGGACGGGGTCCCGCGACATCCCAGTCAGCTGTATGAGGCCTTTTGCGAGGGGATATTGCTTTTTGTCCTGCTTCTGTGGTCTTTTTTTCACTGGAAATGCCACGAAAAACCCGGAGCCCTGTGCGGAATTTTCGCCGTTGGCTATGGCCTTGCCAGATTTATCTGCGAATTCTTTCGGGAAGCAGACTCCGATTTCAGCAGTCGATTGCTGCTAGGAACCGGTCTAAATCTAAATCAATACATGAGTATGTGCCTGATGGCCGGCGGCGCCTGTCTGCTATTTCGCCGTTGCTCCAAGGTGGAAGAATGAACATGGAGGTGGGCATGGGCCCAGACACGGAAATGGACGCGGGCATGGAGACCTACATGCAAATAATTTCCGAGATTAAAGCCAGTTCGTCCGAGGAATACGCGGATTTTTGCCGAAAAATGATCCGCCCGCAAGATGCGCAAGAAATTGACAGCGTCATCATCGGATGCAGAATCACCGTTCTGCGAAAAATGGCCCGCAGATTTTGGCGCGAGCTGGCAGAGGAAAGTTTATTGGCACTGCTGCAATCCGTTTATAACGAAGCAAGGACTTTGGCTTTGATAATCATGGTGATGCGTTTCCAGAACAGAGATACGTCTACGGAAACAAAAAAACACCTGGTTGATATGTATCTTGATAATCTCCGCCACCTGAACAACTGGGGATTGGTGGACATATCGGCCTATCATATAATCGGAGAATATTTTTCTCCAGCAGATCCAATTTTCAAAAAATTAGCCAATTCCAATAATTTGTGGGAGAATAGAATAGCTATTGTCGCCACGTTTGCTTTCATAAAGCGCGGAGAATTTGCGGCAACCTTGGCTCTGAGCGAGAAGTTTATGGAGCATAAACACCATTTGATTCATAAAGCCTGCGGATGGATGCTGCGGGAGGTCGGAAAGAGGAACGAGACCGTTCTTGTAAATTTTCTGCGCCAAAATCGGGAAAAAATGCCGCGGATTATGCTTTCATACGCGAAGGAAAAACTCCATGACCTATAACAATCGCCCTCCCAGAAGAATTGTCTTCATGGGATCATCTGATTTCTCACTGGCGTCCATGGCCGCGCTTCAGAAAGGCGCATTCGACATCATTGGAGTCTACACGCAGCCACCTAAACCATCCGGCCGAAGCTACAAGGTTCGCAAATCCCCGGTACAGCTATTCGCCGAAGCACAGCACCTACCAGTATATACACCAACAACACTAAGAAATGACGAACAACGGCAGTTATTGGAGAAATTGCATCCGGATTTGGTGGTGGTCTCCTCCTATGGACTAATAATTCCAAAAAATCTGTTGGATATTCCCACCCATGGATTTATCAACGTTCATGCATCGCTGCTGCCACGATGGAGAGGCGCCGCCCCCATCCAAATGGCACTGTTGGCCGGAGATACCCGAACCGGCATTACCATGATGAAGATGGATCCCGGTCTTGACACCGGAGACATAATAGCTGTGGAATCTCTGGAAATTACGACTGGAATAAATGCCGGAACGCTGTCGCAAAAGCTGGCGCACCTCGGGGCTGATCTCCTGCTGAAAACATTGGAAAATCTCGAAGAAAATCTGGCCAGCGCCGTTCCGCAGCAGGAAATCGGCGTAACCTATGCGGCAAAAATCTCTCCGGATTCCGGTCGTATCAATTGGGACAAGTCAGCCTGCGATATTTTAAAGCATATTCTCGCGTTTGCTCCGACCCCGGCCGCCTGGGGCAAAATTAATGGTCTGCGGCTGAAAATTTTTGATGCCGAAATAGGCGCCGGACAGACCGTCGATGCCAATCAGCCTGGACGCCTGTACATAATAGAAGGCGACCTATGGATATCCTGCGGCGACGGCCACCTGATGCTCAGGGAAGTGCAACTGGAAGGCAAACGAAGAATGAGCGGCCGGGAATTTTGCCGGGGTCGACCAACCATAGATGGAGAAACATTGACCTAGCCATGGCGGAAAAAAATTCCAATTTAAACAATCTGGTGGACGAGTGGCTGCAGGAGCTGATCGTGCAGCGTCGCTACTCGGCCCACACAGTCGGCGCCTACGGCCGGGATTTGGCGAATTTTTTATCATTCCTAGGCGACCATTTTGGAGAAACTGCTTCGCTGGAAATTCTAGGACAAATGAAAATTTCAGATTTTAGATCCTGGTTTTCGCGTCGCATCGGCAACGGCCTGTGTCCGCGCTCAAATGTACGGGCTTTATCATCGGTTAGGTCATTCTTTAGCTACCTGGCGAAGGGGGATTTAATTGAACTAAATGTCATCAATGGCGTAAAACGCCCGAAATTGCCCAGCCTGCTGCCAAAACCAGTAAATGAAAAGACCATACTAAATTTCCTCAACAGCGCATCTTTCTTCGACTCAGATCCGGAATGGGTAACGGACCGGGATAGGGCCCTCTACACCTTACTCTATTGCACCGGAATAAGGATAGGAGAAGCCCTGTCCATAAAAACTAACGATGTGGCCAGCGAAATCAAAATAGTGGGCAAAGGAAAAAAAGATAGGGTAATTATATTGCTCTCGACGGCATTGGCGCGCCTGGAGAAATACATGGCTTCCTGTCCCCATACCCTGTCTGGCGGATATTTATTCCTGGGAGTGAGGGGGAAAAAACTCCATCACACCTACGTGGATAATCGTTTGCAAAAGCTGAGGCTCATCCATGGTCTGCCGGAACACACTTCGGCCCACGCCTTTCGCCATAGTTTCGCCACGCATCTCGTCCAGAATGGCGCAGATCTGAGATCCGTGCAGGAGCTCCTGGGACATGAATCCCTCGCCAGCACCCAGATATACACCGATGTGGACGACTATAATCTATTAAAAATCTACGAAAAATCCCATCCGCTGGAAACAAGGCGCTGAAAAACTTTCCTCCAACGCCCTGCCGCGTCTCAATAGACTTCTTTCGAAACAAAGATATTTCGAGGAATTTATAGGAGCATACGGAGCGCAGGACCGCAGTGTACATGTGGTACATGAGGATCCGAGCACCGAAGCGACGCAGAAATTA
>JAIRZD010000031.1 GCA_031267415.1 Holosporaceae bacterium | reverse complement strand
TATCCTTCTCTTTACGATGACGATTCTTCAGGTCTGTTTTCTCTTGCTCTTCTAAAAAATTTCTCATGCTTCTTATTTACTAAATTTTTAGCCTCTTGCCAATACCTCATTCAGGAGGGGTATAAGCTCAGAATTTATGGTATCATCCAGAAATTCGTCATTGTGTGACACAATGCTTCCATTTCCAGTTACAGCGGCTATCGGCCAGTAATGCCATTCGCTTATCTCTTGTCCATCAATAGTGAAATTCAAGCTGCTCCGCCACCGCCATCCTTCGTCTCCTATAACACCGTTGCCATTATCCTCTATATTAAAAAGATGTATTCGTTTTAATGCTGGTCCATCCACAGAATAGGTGTTGCCTATTAGAAAAATGCGGCTATTATTATGCTAGTTAGCGATCCTTTTTTCTTCATAATATTTTCCTCAATACTCAAAACTGCGAATTCATTATAACGATGAAAAGTAAAATAAATATGAATTTTATTTTTGAAATGGAGAGAAGGTGCGATTTGTGGAAGAAATAGCAACCGCTAACTTCTTCTTTCATATACAAAAACAGCCAGCAATAACCTCAAATCCCAACAAAATCCACTCGAGCGGAACGGAGAAAAACGCAAGTTCTATCTAAAATCATCTGCTTCTCCAATCGTTTTTGTAGAACTTTTGCATGTCGGTTTTTCGGTAAATTTTGCGAACATCCTCATGCAGAGGTGCTGGAAGGTCATTTTGGAGAAAATCTACTGTTCCGCTCGAATGGAGAATTTGGGGAGAAACGGAGAGAAAATTTACAGTTTGAAGAATTTAATCAAGCGATATGTTTGTCGTTTTGAAGCAATGTCAACCTCGCAAGATCCTCTGTCGCAGCGGCATTCTTCAGCGGTTATCCACACATGATAATCTTCGATTGCCTAATCTTGCCATATTGCCTGGTGGAGTCAGGGGGAATCGAACCCCCGACCTCGACAATGCGAGCGTCGCGCTCTACCAACTGAGCTATGACCCCATAACAACGAACAACGAACAACTGGTGATGGATCTACGTACAACCGGTGTTACCGGCAGCGCTGGCAGTTTCTGTCCAGTCGCCTTTGTCCATCATCGCCTCTTCATCCAGGCGCGGATTCGGAGATGGCTTTCCCGGCATCATCGCCACCCCCGGTGCCGCCGGCGTTATCTCCACCGACATCGATACCACGTACAACCGGTATTACCGGCAGCGCTGGCAGTTTCTATCCAGTCGCCTTTGTCCATCATTGCCTCTTCATCCAGGCACGGATTCGGAGATGGCTTTCCCGGCATCATCGCCACCCCCGGTGCCGCTGGCGTTATCTCCATCGACATCGATACCGACACTATTACCAGCCTTACCACCAGCGTTACCACCAGCCTTACCACCACCGGCGCCACCGGCGCCACCGCCGACCTTCCCGGGAGAAGACACTGATGATTTTTCACTGGTAAATAAACTTGTAAAAAAAGCTCCTATTCTCTCCCAAAACGTTACTCTTTCCACTGTTTCGCGGGCAAACAAATCATATTTCCCGGATATGACCTTGCCGTACCTAAAAACCAGGCTACCCAACTTTGTACCGGCAACCAACGGTGCCTCCGCCGGTTCTTCCAGACTAAGCTCCACCACCACATCATTCTTATACTTCTTTAGTACAAAAATTGAAATATCCTCGTGGGTACACACATCCACATGATCACTCTTACCAAGGATAACAGCAGCGGACCCTATTGGTCCATAGGCAATGGCTACTTTTAGAGGAATATATTCTCTAAATCCGAAGGCCAGGAGTCGATTGGCTTCCCGGGCCCTCTCCCGGACGCTCTTACAGCCGTTTACAACCCCTATAAGCCTCTTCCCATCTTTTTTTGCAGATACAACCATGCCGGCTCCTCCGGCGCTGGTCTCTCCAGTTTTTAGGCCGTCAACATTGAGATTATTCCCCAACAATATATTCCTATTTTTCTGGAAAATACCATTTACCTCGAACTCTTTTTCGGAAAAATAATGGTAGTGCTGGGGAAAATCCTTCAGCAATCGCCGGGCCAGCATGGCCAAATCGTTGACGCTGGAATAGTGCTCTTCATGGGGAAGTCCAGACGCATTTTTAAAGTTGGTATTTTTTAGACCAAATGCCTCAGCCTTCTCGTTCATGAGAACAGCGAACGCTTCTTCGTCTCCGGCAAGCTTCTCCGCCACAATGGTGCAGGCGTCGTTGCCGGAATGAACAATGATGCTGCGGACGAGATCTTCTACTTTCGCCAGGGAGCCGGCCCGGAAAAAGCTGCGGGATCCTTCTTTGCTCTGGGCAAATTCGCTCACAGGCAGTTCATCCGTAAATTTTAGACGACCGCCCTCGATGGCCTCAAAAAGCAAATATACGGTCATCAGCTTGGTCATGGACGACGGAGCACAGCGTTCATCTGCATTTTTTTCATGCAGGCGATCTTCCGTATCGAAATCCACCAACAATGCCTGCCTGGGACCAGATTCCACAACCTCAGCGATTTTCTTTCTGGATTTTTTGATGTTGCCTTTTAATTGATTGTTTTTTGATGCGTTCCTTTTGGCAAAAACCGTCGTCTGCGATGTCGGAAATCCTAATAAAAACGATAACAGGGCGACAATTGTAATTTTACCCATGCGTCATAGCCCCCCCAGGGTCATCTTTTCCACAAGAATTGTGGGAGAGCCAAAGCCAGACTCGACTTCCAGATCATTTCCCAGAACGCAATTGGAAAACATGTCCAGAAAATTCCCGGCAATGGTGATTTCCTGTACGCCGTGCTGAATTTCCCCATTTTCGATCCAAAAACCAGATGCCCCCTGGCTGTAATTTCCTGTTACCATATTTAACCCCTGCCCGAGCACCGTTGTAACGAACAGCCCCCGGCCCACATTTTTTACCAAATCATCAAACGACGCTTCGCCATTCCCAAAATCCGCATTATGGGGAGCAATAAGATCCCAGCCGGCCGCATTCCCGCTGGAAGGCATTCCCATCTTGTCGCCATATTTTACATTAAATAGGAAAGAATTCAATACCCCGGATGATATAAGATTAGTATTTTGGCATTCCACACCATCAACGTCGAATGGACATGACCTCAGCCGTCTGGCCAGATCATAATGGTCAAAAACCGAAACGCCATTCCCAAAAATCTTTTGATTTAGCTTGGATTGCAGGAAACTCCCGCCGTTGACCACCTGGGCTCCATTCAGCGCAGTCAATAGACTTTTCAGCAAACTGCGGCCCACTCGCTGGTGAAAAATAACCGGCACCCGACAGGATTTTATTTTTCGAGATCCAAGCTTCCGAACTGCCCTGCTCGCCGCTGTTGCCGCGATCTCCGCCGGCGTTTTGCGATCGGCATAGTAGACAGTACTAGAATAGTCGTAGTCCTGCTGCAATTCACCGTCTTTTTCTGCCAACATTTCCAGGCTGATGGCATTGACGGACCTGCGGTACTCGCCCAAAAATCCGCAGCTCTTCAGCAAAATCGTCCTGGAAACCGAATGCTGGGCGCGCGCGCCTTCGGAATTTGTGACACCTGGCACCTGCAGCGCAATGGATTCGCATTCCTGGGCATCCGCCTGCAGTTTATCCACAGATACTTCGCAGGGATCGTAGAGGTCTATTTTTTTGAAATTTCGACATAATTCCGACTCCAGAGCCCGCGATTTTGATTGTTCTTCCGGAGAATTTTCGGCAGCGGCTATGGCCATTTCCAGAATAGTTCCGGTCTCCAGCTCCCTCAGGCTGTTGCTAGACACGGCAGCGCTTCGCTTGCCAACAAACACCCGCAGATCTATGTTGGTGCGTTCCGCATGGACGACATTTTCCGGTCGCACCATGCGGCTTGTCACCGCAATACTTTTTGACTCCACAAACAAAAGATCAACGGCATTGGCACCCAGCGTCACTGCTTTTTTCATGGCATCCTGAAGTACGTCAATTGCTGATGGCGGCGCATTTTTCTCCATGGCTATACTCCGGAAAATTGTGACAGCAACGTTGACCGAACAATTTCATCCGTAAGATCAATTTTACCATCTTTCTGCATAAGACTCACGAAATTTAGCACGTTTTTGGCGAAAAATTGGCTGGAATCATGGGCAACACGGGCCGCAAGATCGGAATAGCCAATTATGGTAACTCCAGCGCTGGTCACCACTTCATCCATCCGGGATAATTCACAATTGCCACCGGTTTCCGTGGACATATCCACGATGACAGAGCCAGCTGACATCGATTTCACCATTTCAGCATCCACTAGTACCGGCGCCGACTTGCCCGGAATTTGCGCGGTGCTGATAACTATGTCCATACCACAGATTACTTCCTGCAATTTCTTTTTCTGGCGGCACTTATAGTCTTCGCCCATTTCTCCGGCATATCCTCCGGAACCTTCGGCGGAACCTTCCACCGACACAAATGTTGCGCCCAGACTTTCCACCTGTTCCCTGGCCACGGCTCTCACATCGAAGGCAAAAACGGTCGCTCCGAGACGTCTCGCCGTTGCTATGGCCTGCAGACCGGCGACACCGGCTCCCAATACCAGAACCCTGGCCGGACGAGCGGTGCCGGCAGCTGTCATCATCAGCGGAACAACCCGATTATAGAAGACCAGAGCCTCCAGCACGGCGCGATATCCGGCAATGCTGGCCTGTGACGAAAGGACATCCATCGGCTGCGCCCGACCAATGCGTGGTACCAGCTCCAGCGCATGGCAATGCACTCCCCTGTCGGACAACAGCTTCAGTGCCGTACAATTTACCAATGGATTTAAAATGCCAATAAACTGCGCACCGGCAGGAATTCCAACTTCCACTTTTTTGGATCGTCCGGGGACTGCCTTCGCCGTTTTTTTTACCTCATTTTTCAGATCTGGATTCGGATTTTGTAGTTTTTGGAAAAACGCCGACGAAGGCTTTACGCTGACATATATATCGGCATTGGCGATGAAGTCCGTTTTTTCCACAACTGCCCCTGCAGCGATATATTCTGCATCCTGGAATCCGGCTGATATCCCAAAATTTTTGGGTAGCACCACGGCAAATCCGAGGGCAAGATACTTTTCTACCACGCTGGGGGTAATGGCTACGCGGCGCTCATTTTCATCGATAATGCTACTGATTTTCACGGCTAACCTCCACATTCATGACGATCACATGACATTTTTTACCAGGTAATCTCTGGAGAACGGTAAACTGCTACCGTTTATATCATAAAAATAAGCCTTTAAAAAATGTTCTGTTATCTTAAAGGCGTAAAAAATATCTTGCACCCCTGGTTGCCGATCTCCGGAAAGCAAAAACGCGGGAAGTTTCAGCAGCTTATCTCGATACCTCTCGCCCGCTTCGGCGGTTACCGCCCGGCCGGTTCTGGGGGAAACGTAGGAAAGCCCGTCCACGGCGCCGGTAAGCGCGCACTGGGACAAGTCCAGGCCAAATCCAACTTCCGCCAAAAATTTAATCTCAAAAAGCACGTAGTCGACAATCCAATTTTTACCACTAACAGCCAGCAACAGCGTTTTAAACGTGTCATAGAGGCCGGGATGTGGGGCTTTTTCCGGCAGACCATTTTTGCAGAGTGCACAGGCACTGTCGATGGCAAAAACACCCTGGGCATTTTTTCGCGCGTGCACGAAAGGAGAAAATATGTTTTCCATCGTCAGAACACCCAGCTGCTCGGCGGTGCGCCCCCTCCAGGCGGTGTCGCCGATATCTCCAGACTGCAGCGGTGCCCCACCTAGGACCTTCAGCAGCCCCGCGGTTTTTCCCAGCGATCTACTAAACAACGTGACAATTTTTGCCTTTTCCGCAAAAGGCTTTTGAAAAAGCACGATACACTCTTCTCTCCATTGCATATAATCTTTTGCAATCCCCGGTTACCACGTCCAATTAGTTTATTATACATAAAATTTCGCCATTTTAAATCTGAAGTGCAACAGCCGCACACGTAACTGTTGAAAAAGTATGGTGTACCCCGATTTTAGGACCACTTCAGGGTGGATTTAGCGGCTCGTTGATACCCAGTTTGGCATAAACGAAGCTCCTAGATTTACAACTGTCAGTATATACTTCATAGGGAGTT
>JAIRZD010000006.1 GCA_031267415.1 Holosporaceae bacterium | reverse complement strand
ATTTCTGCGTCGCTTCGGTGCTCGGATCCTCATGTACCACATGTACACTGCGGTCCTGCGCTCCGTATGCTCCTATAAATTCCTCGAAATATCTTTGTTTCGAAAGAAGTCTAATAAATCAGAACAGAATAAATTGATGAAGAAGCCACAGGATTTCGCGAGGTCGTGACCCTAGGGGGTCCAAAAAAGCCAGATGAGCATACCAACGATGGCAGCACCCACCGCTGCTCGCAGCAAAAGAGTTCTCAACGGCGCGCGATTGTCGTTTACATGGGTAATCTCTATGTTTGAATAGGACATCACATTCTCCAAACAAAATGGCTCCTCATGGAGCTCGCTAGTCTTCCTATTCATAGCATATAATCCTTATCAAACAATTTAAATCGACACTAATTGGTATTTATTTTTGTCCTTTTTTGCTTGGCATAGGCGGTAGAGTTTTTTTATTCCATTCACTTTCCGGGAACGTCAGCTGCAGCCTTCTCTTCACATCGGCTACCTCTTCGGGAAGTCCCAGAGACTGACAACATTCCATTATGCGATAATAGGCCTCGGGACAATGCTTCGTATTTCCCAGGTGCATGGCAACATAGTTATAACGACCGATGGCCGACAGGGCGTTGCTATGTTTCTGGTAGAATCTGCCGATGGACATTTCGTGGGCGGCAATCATGTCATCCAGGATTAATACTCTTTTGGCGCAGTCCCGGCTATAGGAGGAATTTGGGAATTTATTTAGCAATTCGAGGAAAGCCAGCCTGGCTTCCTTGGCGGCCTTCGCATCCCTTCCCACCGACGCCACCTGCATATATATACACATGGCACGCAGATACATGGCATAGTGCACCAAGGAATGCGACGGATGATATCGCAGGAATACCTCCAGCGATGCAAGGGCATCCAGGTAGTGCGATGCTTGAAACTGACAATAGGCAGCCAACACCTGGCCGAAGCTTGCCTTGTTGGAATAGGGAAACAGGCTATCAATTTCCTTGAACTCCGAAGCAGCGTCCTCGTAGTCGCCGGATTTCATTTTTGATGTGGCGCTGGCATATAATTTGTCCGCGCTCTTCTGGCTGAGATCGTCTTTCGGAGACGAGCAGCCTGCCATCAATAGGGCCACCAATGGGATGGAAAAACAACGTTGCATTTATACTCCACTTTTATAGGTTTTATTCATGGGAATTATTTTACCCCCGTTGAACCATATCCTTTTTCTGCACGATCGGTTTCATCGAGCGAATCCACCAGGGCCAAGGTTACCTGCTCGCACTTCTGAATAACCAACTGGGCTATTCTCATTCCTCGTTCCAGCACAAAATCGTCCTCACCTAAATTTACCAGGAGGACTTTTAGCTCACCACGATAGTCACTATCGATGGTTCCCGGCGAGTTCAGCACCATGATCCCATGCTTATAGGCCAATCCGGAGCGGGATCTAACCTGCCCTTCGTAGCCGTGTGGAATTGCCACCGAAAAACCAGTTGGAATCAACAATCTTTCCCGGACTTTCAAGACCAGATCGCCTTCCAGGGCTGCCGGCAAATCAAGACCGGCGCTGCCGGGGGTGGCATACTGGGGGATGGCTAATCCACGGCCCCCATCTAAAATTTTTATTGGTACAAACATTTCTGCGCTACTGCTCCTTTTTTTTATCTGATTTATCGTCATTGGCAGCCTTTTTCGCCGGCGGATACTCATCCACCTTTTTCAAAAAATCCTTCAGGAAATTTTTGAAGCTACGCTTCTTCTTTATCAGCCCTGCCACCACATCCCTGTGAAGTTCGCGCATGCTGATACCGCCAGCGGACACGTCCGACACACAAAACGTACCATTTTCGGATTTAACAGTCCACAACATGATCAGCGGATTCTTTGGGGCGTTATTTTCATCTATTTCAAAAACCTCGGTGGAAACTTCGAAGATGCCCTTGGCTTTTTCCCTGGGAGAATGAACTTTAAACGTAAGATTTTTGCGATTCTTAAACCAAACGGCGTAGGAATCTATCATCATGTTCATGCAGGCTTCAACGAATTTGCCGAAATCTTTTGGGTCAACGGTATATTTTCGACCCAGGACAAACAGCGCTACGCCCCGGGTATCGAAGGTGCGACTTACGACCTCCCGCATAGCCTTCTTGAATTGTTCCGGAGAGGCCTTTTCGGTAACCAACTTTATGGCCCGCTGTATCACACAGGATGGCGGACCTTCTGGGCTATCCACGGCATATTCCTCCGAATGCGCCGAAGAAGAAGTAGCCAAACCCGCCGGTTGGCCAGGAAGATCTGCTGCTGCCAGCCAGAAACAAGAACTGGCAGCTCCGCAGAAAAGTACCCGACCCCAAAAACTCTTTCTAGTTTTCCCTACTAGCACCCTTTTCGATGGCAACGCCAAGTATATCACCAAGACTAGCTCCACTATCAGACGAGCCGTATTCTGCCATAACTTGCTTCTCTTCGTCAATCTCCAGCGCTTTAATCGATAACCCAACTTTCTTGCTGACTTTGTCGACGTTGATAATTTTGGCGTCCACTTTTTCTCCGACGGCGAACCTGTCAGGCCGACGATCCTGTCTGTCCTTGGCCAAATCCAGTTTCTTGATGAATCCACTGGCGCCATTTGATAGAACCACGGCTATGCCATCGTCACCTTTCAATTCGGTTATGACGCAGGTTACGACCATCCCACGCTTCAGACTAATATCCGAGGAACTACTGCTGCCATATGGATTCTCCACCAGCTGTTTCACGCCGAGGGATATCCTTTCTTTCCCCTGATCGATTTCCAGCACTTTTACCTTGATGGTATCGCCCTTCTTGTACTTGGCGAGCTCGGCATCTTTGTCTTTTCCCCAGCTAAGATCATTGACATGCACCATCCCGTCCAGGGATTCGTTCATTCTCACGAATATACCGAAATCCGTGACGCTGGAGACCTCGCTCTCGAATTCCACACCGGCACAGAAATCAGCTGTTACCCGATTCCATGGATTCTCCTGGAGCTGTTTCATCCCCAGTCCCATACGCCGCTTGCCCACATCGACGTCCAATACAACCACCTCTATATCAGATCCAGAAGATGTTACTTTCAGTGGAGAGATGTTTTTGCGCCAGCTGATCTCTGAAACGTAGACCAACCCTTCAACGCCCTCCTTAACTTCGACAAATATTCCATAATCCGTAATGTTTGTGACACGGCCGCTTATTTTGGAGCCCACATTGAATTCGACATCAACCCCTTCCCATGGATCTTTACACAGCTGTTTCATGCCCAGGGAAATGCGATGCGTCTCCTTATTAAATTTTATGACTTTAACTTTTATTTCCTGACCGGGCGTCAAAACTTCCAGCGGATGATTGATCCGTTTCCAGGATATATCGGTGTTGTGTAATAGGCCGTCGATGCCTCCAATATCAACGAAGGCACCATAGGTGGTTACGTTGCGCACAACGCCATCCACGATCTGCCCCTCTTCGAGGTTGGCAACGATTCTCGCCCTTTCTTCGGCATTGGCACCCTCTAGCACGCCTCGGCGCGACACCACAACATTTTCCCTCAGGCGGTCCATTTTCAATATGATAAACGGCTGCTCGATGTCCATTAGTAGCGATACATCCTTCACCGGACGCACATCCACCTGGCTACCCGGCAGGAACGCCGTAGCACCATTCAAATCCACCATAAAGCCGCCCTTTACGCGGTTAAACATGGTCCCCATGACGGTGGTGCCGTTCCGGAAGGCTTTTTCCAAATCCTCCCAGGCTTCCTCCCGCATGGCTTTCTCCCGGCTAAGGACAATTTCCCCGCCACGATCTTCATAGCGATCAATGTAGACATCGATGTCATCGCCGGCATGAGGCTCCATTTTTCTGGAGCTGTTGACGAATTCGCTCATGGCAATGCGGCCTTCGGATTTTAGGCCCACATCCACTGTGACGAAGTTATCATCGACAAAAACAACTCTTCCTTTTACTACACGACCTTCCCATGAGGAACTTTCGCACGCTTTTGCAAAAAGATCAGCGAAACTATCCTTACTAGCACTCCATTCTTCCTGTGACATCAAGCACCTTCCCCAAACGTTGTATTTCTATCGGAGAAAACAACATACTTTTAAATAAATAACAGCGAAATAACCTCAGACTTTACCCCTGTCGGGCCTTAAACTTGGGATTTGTCTTGTTTATTATATAGACTCTCCCCTTTCTTCGTACAAGACGACAGTTCTTATGCCTGGACCGAATGGTCTTTAAAGAATTTACTACTTTCATATAATACTACCCCCATAGCGCCGTGTTCTACATCTTTTCCGGGGAAAAGTCAAGATTTGCATTAATTGTGTGCCTGTCCAGCGGATGTCATGCTACCTTTTACGAGCTGTGAGAGGCGATATACTACCATAGGTGGTGCATCTTTCAAGTGGTGGCGCCCGGAGTAATTGCAGAATTATTAGACTTCTTTCGAAACATGCGCTCTTTCGGTAATTTCTGCGTCGCTTCGGTGCTCGGATCCTCATGTACCACATGTACACTGCGGTCCTGCGCTCCGTATGCTCCTATAAATTC
>JAIRZD010000005.1 GCA_031267415.1 Holosporaceae bacterium | reverse complement strand
CTTCTTCGGGTATGTTATGATCCATCGTTGTATAAACCTCAAATTTAAATACTTGTATGGTTTATACAACTTTCCTAAAATTTTCTACATTTCGCTAACAGAACCTATTACTGTATTACTGTATTACTATTACTACCCGCGGCTTTCCTCCAGGGCTTCTCTGGTAGCCTGCAAATAGGCATATCCGTATTTGCGATCCGGTTCCAGATGCGCTCCTTCAGCCCATTCATTCCAGGCGTTGATAAAAACCATCTGTTCATCCGCGGTATGATTTTCGCGAGTGTATGTTATGCATGCTTTTAACCATTTTTTGTAGAGTACCGGAGTTTCGTTTTCATATATTCTGCATCCATATTTTGCTCTCCGAGCAGAATTATCCCAGGAGGGGAATACTGCTTTAAAGACCTTGTAATCGCATTCATACAAAAATTTCTTTTTTGTTATATAATCCTTCATATCGTAGGCGATGTATTTTGAAGAGTGCACGATTTTCTTTGTCTTGTTTTTCTTTAATCCCACCATGCAGTTAGGCGGAAATTCTATAACCGCATCCATTCCGTAACTTTCCGGATGAATATTTTGCAAATATAGATCGGAATGATTATTTTCCAAATATAGATTGGTGGTAGTTACATACAAATCATTAAATCCATTTGCTTTTGCTAGGTTTTTAAGAGCAATCACAAACTTTTTCAATTTTTCCTGGGGGAAAAAAGAAGCCCGGTATAGAATAAGAAGCGGACATCCATTAATTTTTATGTATCTTTCATCCTTAAAAAACGGAAGAATATCGGCGAAAAACTTTTCAACATCTTTATCTTCCAATTTTTGTTCCATAAGCAATTCTTCTGTTTTGCCATCCCATCTTTTGGACCAATTTTCATTCGCCCAACATAGCATAAATGGAAAATCTATTTCAGGATGTGCGAGCATATCAAAGACAGGCTTTTCCATCAATTTTTTACCTGAAAACCAGTAATAATAAAAACAAAATCCATATATTCCGTATTTTCTGGCTAACTCGACTTGTTCACGCATTACATCGGTATTTAGGGTATAAAAACCATTCAGAGGCAGATGAGGCTGATAATGCCCAACGTATAAAGGCAACGATTTTGTAACGTTTGTCCATTCTGTGAATCCCTTGCCATGCCAGTCATCATTCTCTTGGAATCTATAAAACTGCGGTAAATAATAGACTATCAGTTTTACATCTTTTTCATTTCGGCTATAGTGTTCATTTGATTCATCAACGAAGAAGTCGCTTTTTTCATTGAGCATATATGAAAACATATCTTTTATATCTTTTGAGGAAGATCTAAAGGAAAAATTTATGCAATTGAATAGAGATATATTCGTTTGAAGGTGAAGACAGTTCTTTTTTAAAATGGTTTTGCCAAATATCTTGATGGCCCAGCTGGCTTGCCCCCGCTCTTTTTCATAAAAGGAGACGCTCCTTCGATAGTCATTATTTCCATATATTTCATATCCCTGGGCGATAACCAAATTCCCCAATAGACGCTCCATGGTATGGGCAAACGTTCCATAAAAAATCGTCGGATCATTGTACTCAAAATTTTCGGCAGAGTACCTATGTCGCAGCGGTTCCAAAATTTTACTTCTTACCAAAAATATAGATCCTGCAATAAACTTATTTTCATTAAATGCATATGTCAGCCCCATACCATTTAGTATTTCTTTTATTTGATTGCAGCTATCGTCATCGCTGCACAGAGAGCCATTGTCTCCTATCATACCTATGTTTTGGTTGTTTTTCAGGAGGTTAATATTATTTTCGATCGTTTTTTTCGAACCGCATAAACTTTCGACCAAAGAATTTCGAATGCCATAGCCTACAATGGATTTTGTGTGTAATTTTAATATAAAATCATAATTCGATATATCAACTTTATTTAGAAATTCAATAAATGGATATATATCATAGCCGCGATTTTCCACAATTAAAATTTCCGCCTGGGGAAATATATGTAATATTGAGTCAACTGGACACGATAGATGTGTAGATATAAATAAATCGTAATCAATGCCATCTAAATTTTTTATTTTAGCTGAAAAGTAATCGAGCATGTCATAGTAAGATATGTGAAAATGAACGGCAATTTTTTTGTGGGGCTTTGGATCTGAAATTATTTGATCTGAAATTAATGGACTTGGAGCACATTCCTTTGCAAGGATATAACCAGCTTTGAACCTGTGTCGTTTTTCCCTGGATAAGAAGAATGTTATGAAATTAATCATAATTCTCAATGACATTGGAACAGAATATTTGTAGGCTTTCAATAAAAAGTCATTTGGGACTTTTACATTTGATAATTTTAGAAAATTTTCCCCAAAAGGCGCCGCCTCACAAATTGCGCACTTGACCACGTATTGCCATACATAGGAGTGTTTATCTTTAAAAATATGTCTGTTTACACTGGGATTCAGATAATCAAATGGATTATTAATTTGAGATCCAGTCGGAGCCCAAAAAGTAAATCTGCATTCCGCTATGGACAACCTTAAATCCCCCAAAAAAGCACAAATGGTTTTATGAGTAAAAAATTTAATGTGCGTCTTATCTAGGATGCCATACTCTGTATAATCAAAATTATTCAATAAAATGTTGCCTTTTATGCTGGAATGCGCCACGTTGGGTATTGACAGCAAAAGAAGGCCGCCTTTTTTAAGTAAAGTTTTGAATTGTTCAACAATAGACAAGGGGTCTTGAATATGCTCCAGAATATCTCCAAACACAATGTAGTCAAAGAACCCCTGGAAATCGGAAAATTTCTCGACGCTGAAAAAATTCAGATCTATCTGAAACACGTCAACAAAAGCGCCGGTAGACTTTGCGATTTTCACACTTCCTGCATTATATTCTATTCCCCAAATTTTACACGTTTTTCTTTCCGATAAGGCGACGGCAAAATCTCCGGTGGCACAGCCTACATCAAGAATTTTTGGATCATCCTTGTCTATCCAATCGATAAAATAACGCCTAGGATCGTTATCATCACGGACGTCGCTTTGATATGTCATTGACCTATCTTCGTTATTCATTCCGTAGCACCCTTTCTTATTATTTCAATTTCAAAATCATGCTTCATTTTACATTTTCTCAGCATAAAATGAAATGGAGGCCTGGCCCTTTGCGGAATTATTGATGGTTATGTGTGGAGTACCAAATTCAGAAATTAGATTTCTTTTGAAACGGAGATATTTCGAGGAAATTTTTGGAGCGCAGGAAGCTCGGGACTGCCGTATACATGTGGTACATGAGGATCAGAGCATCGGAGAGCGACGTGAAAATTACCGGAATAGCGAATGTTTCGGAAAAAGGCTGTTAAATAATCAGATAATTATTACCAATAATCAGATAATTATTATCACAGAATCGGGCAATAACTTCTGTTCTAACCCGAAAAGGGTGTTATACCTTTTCCCTCTGCAATTTATCCAAATGATGCCGCGCATTTTCCAAATCACTACTGCACCTGGATAGTTGAAACGGGAAATGGTGCCCTGGACTTTTTCAGCCAGACTCCCTCTTCCCGCTTTATTTTACCCCTAGACTACCTTCTCCGGCTACTGCTACTGCTACTCGTTGGTATGCTAACTAGCCCCGTCGGGCTGGCGCTTACAGTTCCTACCGGCACCACCTGTCCCACAACCGTTTGGGGCATAACTATAGTATTGACGCTCGTCGTGCCGCCTCCAGCAATTTTATCCAATTCCGCCAAATCCACTCTCCCCTGATTTATCACACTCGCTAACCCAGTTATCATCCGGTTGCTATACTCCGCAAACACCAGATTGGTCGTATTGCTCACCAGACCAGGCAGCGCATTCGCCACCGCCAATATGGCGTTCAACATCGCCCTATACGTGTCAAGGGTCTTCTGTTTCTTTTTACTCGTAATCCCTAAACTTGCATCCGTCAGCAACAACCGTATCCCCAAACCCAGATTCGCCAACACCCTATTCACATCGACTCCGGCGACCACCAACCTAGCTATCATTACATTAGGATCTTCGAACTGCCGGACGTCTTTGCAGGCATCACTGACGTCCAAAAAATATTTAATCACTGCAGCCGCCTCCGCTCGCCCGTCACTACCAATCCTCTCCATCAGTTCTGTATTTTTCGCCATGGCAGATAACAATGCCTTTCCGCTCTTACCTACAAATTTCGCAGCATCTTCCAATTCCTTAAATTTGGCACACAGTTCCTTGTACACTTTACTCGTTATTTTCGAGTTACGCGAAAACACGCCCGCTTCCGAATTATTCACAGCCCCGGCGACCATCACCAATGCTATCAACGATTTTACAATTAACTTTTTCATCTTTTTCCTCCTAGGGTTAATACGGTGACCATTATAACGATAGATATATTAAAAACAGATTAATTTTTATGGGAAAAGTAGAAAGATTGAACGGATAATCAGGATAATAATTTGTTCCGGAGAAAAGCAGCTAGCTCATCGATGTTAATCCGCTGCTGTTGCATCGTATCTCGGTCTCTGAGGGTAACGCTATGGTTATCAATGGTATCGAAATCAACCGTAATGCAAAACGGCGTGCCTATCTCATCATGCCTGCGATAGGCTTTCCCGATATTGCCGGTATCTTCGTATTTTATCCGTCCTAGACCCGAGGAGCTTAAATTTTTTACAATACTTTTGGCTAAATTGACTATGGCTTCGTTATTTTTTGCTAAAGGCGCAACGGCAACCTTAAATGGTGCCAAATGTGGCTTTAATTTCAGCACCAGGCGTTCATTACCGTTTTCGAGCACTTCCCGGGAAAATCCTTCTGAAAGAATGGCAAGTATGCCCCGATCCAGGCCGGCCGACGGCTCTATTACGTAGGGGACAAGACAGCCACCGCCGTCCCTTGGTTCCCGTTGTATGCATAGTTTTGCGGTGGAGTCTGCGTTTGGACATACTTTGGAGCGCAGGAGCAAATCCTCCTGATTTTTGGAGTGGGAACCAAGGTCAAAATCGGTCCTATTGGCAATGCCTTCCAGCTCTTCCTGGCCATGGGGAAATTCATAGAGGATATCCACCGTGGCTTTTGCGTAATGGGCTAGCTCTTCCGGCGATTGGCGAAACAAATGCAGTCGATTGGAGCTTAGTCCTTGTTTTTCCCACCATTTCCGACGTTCTTCCACCCATTTGTCGTGCCAAATTTCATCGGAGCCTGGTTCCACGAAAAATTCCATCTCCATCTGTTCAAATTCCCGCATCCGAAAGATAAAATTACGCGGTGTTACCTCATTGCGGAAAGCCTTACCGATCTGTGCGATACCGAACGGAAGCCTGCGGGACGTGGCATCCAGCACATTTTTGAAGTTCATGAAAATGCCCTGCGCCGTTTCTGGACGCAGATAAACGAAGTCAGCGCCATCCTCCAGAGGGCCAAAATTCGCCCGGAACATGAGGTTAAATTGTCTCGATTCAGTTAGATTTTTTGAGCCACAACGATCGCATTTTCCATCGACCAGAAGGTGGTCAGCGCGCATTCGACATTTGCAATCCCGGCAATCCACCATGGGGTCCGAAAATGTATCTTCGTGGCCAGAGTGTTTCAGGGCCAGTCGATGGGTAATAATTGAGGAGTCCAGTCCTTCGATGTCATCCCGCTCGTGAACCATGGACTTCCACCAGGCGGCCTTCAGATTGTTTTTTAACTCGACACCCAGGGGGCCGTAGTCGTAGAGTCCCTGTAAACCACCATATATGTCCGAACTCTGGAAGATAAACCCACGGCGCTTGCAGACGGAAACTATATCTCCCATGGATAGCTGGCAATTGTTCTGTGACATGAAATTCTCCGTTAAAAATACCCGCCCCGGCTAGTCAGATGGATCATCGATGGCGGCAAACCGTTTTACAACGTGCGTCGGATGTATATCCACGGTAAAATTAGACATGCGGCTAGATGTGCTGCCCAGGAGAAGGGTGATTTTTTCCTCATCTGACAGTGCCAAATCCATTTGATCGCAAAATTCCTCCGTTATGCCGGTGGTTACCAGCACCGAACTCAGACCGGCATTGATAGCCCCCATGACGTCGGTCCAGGGAGTATCTCCAACCATGGCGACTCTATCGTTGGTATCGATAAATTTTGCGGCATACTCAAATATTCCGCCGTATGGTTTCCCGAAATAGACCACTTTCCCGCCTAATTTTTCATAATACTTACCTATACACCCCTGGGTAACGATGGGCACTTTTTTGGAGCTATTGCGCACCGATCCGTGGGCGAAAATATCAGGATTAGCCACCACCAGCACCTTATTTTTCTGGAGACATATCTTCAATATATGATCGAATTCAGCGAATCCGCGCCGGCCAAAGCTATCTTTTATGCAGCTCCAATCCTGATACACAACGTCCTCGATGTTTATGGGGACATTATCTACCAAAACATCGTCGATTCTGACACTTCCGTAGGAAGCCCGTGGAACGCCAACGTAGATAAAATCAGCCTCGTCGTAGTCGTCTATTCTATTGATGGGCGAGTCATCAAAGACGTTGCCATTACCCATAAACAGACATTTTACGCTGTTTACGTTGGACCCTACGGTATCTGCAAATTTTTTAATATTGTTGGTTACCGAATGATACAAAAACTCTCCGGAAGTCACCACTTCATCAAAATGTACCACCTCCAGCATTCCGCGCTGGGCATAGCCTAACTTTGCATCAACGGCCACCTGGGTACTATTGGATAATATAACTATCTTCTTGCCGAGGTTCCGTAGCTTTTTCATGGTGTCCAGCGTTCCGTTATATAAACTGACGCCGTCGTAGAGTACACCGTACATATCTACGAAAAATGCATCGTATAGATCAGCCAAATCTAAAATACTCTTCCTTATCTCCATAATTTTATTCCAAATTAAATGTTCGACAACTTTTTATATTTTACACGATGCGGAACCAATTCACCAACGCCCAACCTTTTCTTTTTATCGTCTTCGTAGGCGGAGAAATTACCACAAAACCATTCCACAACGCTTTCTTCTTCAAAAGACAGTATATGTGTGGCTACCCTGTCCAGAAACCAGCGATCGTGGCTTATGACGACCGCGCAACCGGCAAAATCCAGTAGAGCGTCCTCCAGGCTTCTTATGGTATCCACGTCTAGATCATTGGTGGGCTCGTCCAGGAGAATTAAATTAGCTCCGGCTCTAAGAGTTTTGGCCAAATGAACGCGATTACGTTCACCGCCAGAGAGCTGACTGACATACTTCTGCTGATCCGATCCTCTAAATCCGAAATAAGAGACGTAGGTTCGGCTTGGAACTCTTCTGTTCCCCAGCTCTAGCTCTTCCAATGAATCGGAAATTTCCTCCCAGACGGTCTTGGCATTGTTAAGGGAATCTCTACTTTGATCCACATAGGCCATCTTTACGGTTTCTCCCACTTTCAGTAGTCCGGAATCCAAAGATTCCTGAGCTGTGAGGATTTTGAGCAACGTACTTTTGCCTGCTCCGTTGGGACCTATGACCCCCACAATGCCCCCCGGCGGCAAATCAAAGGATAGGTTCTCAAAAAGTATGCGATCGCCAAAAGTTTTGCTGATGTTCTGGGCGTTTATGACCACATCTCCGAGTCGTTGGCCGGATGGAATATGTAAAACCGAAGTGTTATAGGATTTTGCAGCTTCCTGGGCCAGCATTTCTTCATAGCTATTAATGCGAATCTTACTTTTGGCCTGTCGGGCACGCGGCGATTGCCGAACCCACTCCAACTCCCTGGCCAGGAACCGCTTCCGATCGCCGTCTTTTTTTTCTTCCTGATCCTGACGTTTCTGTCGCTCCTCCAGCCAGGCCGAATAATTGCCCTCGAAGGGGTAGGCGTTGCCCCTGTCCAGCTCCAGTATCCATCCCACCACGTTGTCGAGGAAGTAGCGGTCATGGGTTACCAGAACGACGGCTCCCCTGTAGTCCTGCAGATATTTTTCCAGCCAGGCTACGGACTCGGCATCCATGTGGTTGGTGGGCTCATCCAGCAATAGCAGGTCTGGTTTTTGCAGCAGTAGCCGACAGAGGGCCACGCGTCGTCTTTCTCCTCCCGAGAGATTTTTCGCCAGGGTATTGGCGTCTGGACAGCGCAGGGCATCCATGGCTATTTCCACCATCCTATCCAGGTTCCATAAATCAAGGGCGTCGATCTTGCTTTGAAGGTCCGATTGCCTTGCCACGAGATTATCCATTTCTTCGGCGGACATTTCTTCGGCAAACTTCGCCGAAACTGCATCGAATTCGTCCAGCAACGCTTTTTGGTCGGCAAGTCCGGATATGACGTTTTCCTGCACCGTAAGATTATTATCCAACATTGGCTCCTGCGGCAGATAGCCCACCGACGCTCCGCTGGCTAGCCAGGCCTCTCCGTTGAAATCTGTGTCGATGCCGGCCATAATTTTAAGCAGGGTCGATTTTCCTGCGCCGTTGCCCCCGATGACGCCAATTTTTGCATCAGGAAGAAATGACACCCAGGTTTCCTTCAGCACCTGCTTGCCGCCGGGATAGGTTCTGGAGGCCCCCTTCATTACGTATACATATTTATAGGACGCCATAGATGATTTTCCCTAATATTGCCCGTTTTTTCTCATATCCACATGGCGGAGCTCTGCTATGTTTTTGCATCCCAAACAGAACATTGCTGCCTTTAATTCCAGTGCCAGCGATTCGACAAAGATCTCGCTTTCGGAACGGGATAGGACGACTCTTCTTAAAAATTCCGATGCGTTGCCACAAAATTCAGCCCCCATGGCGATGGATTTCGCCATATCGATGCCGTTTTTTATCCCACCACTGGCGATGATTTTTATATTTTTTACGTTTTTAGCTATTTCTTCAAGACATTGAGCAGTTGAATTACCCCAGTGCGCGAAGACCTTGGAGACGCTATTTTTTACTATATCGTTGGACTTTTTTCCCTCCACGTCGCCCCAGGAAATTGAGCCGGATCCGGCGATGTCGACGGCATAAACACCAACATCCGCCAATTTTTTCGCAAGCTCGGCGGATATGCCGTAGCCCACTTCTTTTATCACCACCGGCGCATCAAGTTTCGCGCAGATATGTTCTATTTTTTTTAGAAGCCCGGAAAAATTTGTATTACCTTCCATCTGAAAAATTTCATGGAGCGGATTTAGATGCAGCACCAGCGCGTCGGCGTCGATCATGTCGATGGCCCTTCGACATTCGTCCAGCGAAAAACCATAGTTCAACTGTACGGCACCAAAATTCGCAAAAACCAGGATGTCCGGAGCATATTGGCGTATTTTATAGGTTACTTCCAGATCTTTATCTGTCAAGGCGCCCCGCTGACTGCCTACGGCAAAGCCTATTTTGAAATCATTGGCCAACTCCGAAAGAGCCCGATTTATCTTTTTGCTTCTCTCGGATCCGCCGGTAATTGGAGATATCATGATGGGAAGATTCATTTTTCGTCCGAGAAACTTCAGGGACGTATCCACGTTTGCGAAATCTATCTCCGGCAAGGCATTGTGAACAAAAGTATAGTTATCGAAACTCGAGCCAGAACGGTCATCGCTTACCTGTTCTGCCAATACAATGGAAAGATGTTCATCCTTTCGGTTGGATATCTTATTTTGCATTCCCAGCGCCTTCCGTTTCAGCTCTTTTGGCCATTTCGGCATCGAACATAAATACTCCGAGATCAGTACTTTGCATTTTTCGTAATCTGCCCAGCAATTCCTCTGCCACAGATTCATTTTTCAATTGCTCCTGGATAAACCACGTCAACAATCCCTGGGTCTGAAAATCCTTATCACCAACGGAAAATTCGTAGATGGCGGTTATGCTGGCCGATAGCCGCTGCTCTAGGCGCAATAATTCCTCGAATATGTGCAATGGAGCTCTCCATTCCTGTTTAGTCACCGGAATGGGCAGCAGCTTTATTTTCCCGTTTCTTATCTGCATGTGGTGATACACTATCATGGCGCGATCGGCCCTGTTCGTCGCCTGTAGTTCCATCCATTTTGCACATCCCCTCAGTCCCATTTCAAATAGCACGGCAGACATGGTCAAAAACGAGTACGCCGACGCGAATTCATCCATGATGTGTTTGTTGATGACCTCGTAGACTCTTTTTCCAAAACTCATAACCATGGTAATGCCCCGCTAACAACCGTCTACTTCGATCTAAACGTTATGCGCCCCTTGGTGAAATCATAGGCCGTCATTTCGACGTTTACCTTATCCCCCACCAGAACTCGAATTCGATTTTTTTTCATTTTGCCGGAAGTGTGGGCCAGAATAATATGGCCATTTTCCAGTGTTACGCGAAACATTGCGTTCGGCAATACCTCCGTAATTTCTCCGGAAAACTCTATCAAATCCTCTTTGGGCATATAACCTCCACAAAACAACAGAGATTGTAATTCACAGAGCTTTTTTTTTCAACAGCAGCTTCCTGATAGGAGAGATTGCCAGATTAATCAGCCAAACGAACTACCTTCGGAGAGTTTAGAGTTTTTTGAGACACATCATAGTATATACATCGATATATCTCGCTGTTCCGCTAGCTCTCCAACTTTTTCTTCAACGTATTTGGTATCTATTTGTACCGCAGTACCATTTTTCTTATCGGCCTCAAAACTTATATCCTCCAGCAATTTTTCTATCACCGTATGCAACCGTCTGGCCCCGATGTTTTCGACGCTACGATTGACGGCGGCGGCTATCTCGGCAATTTTTCTAATGCTATCGTCGGAAAACTTTAGTCCAACCCCCTCCACCTCCAACAGGGCCATATGTTGCTTTATGAGGCTGGTTTCGGTTTCCTGTAGAATCCTCACAAAATCGTCTTCAGTGAGATATTTAAGTTCGACCCGGATGGGCAACCGGCCCTGTAATTCCGGCAGCAAATCAGAAGGTTTAGATAGGTGGAAAGCTCCGGAAGCAATAAACAATATGTGATCGGTCTTCACGGTGCCATATTTTGTACTGACTGAACATCCCTCTATTAGCGGCAGAAGATCCCGTTGCACTCCCTCACGGCTGACATCGATGCCCGAGGTGCTTTTGGTACAGATTTTATCTATTTCATCAATAAAGACTATGCCGCTCTGTTCCACGGCAAAAAGTGCTTCCTTGGTAATCTGATCCCGATCCAGAAGTTTCTCACTTTCGTCGTTCAGCATGAGTGTTCGAGCTTCTTTTACGGTGACTGTGAGTTTTTTAGTTCTATTGACCCCCAGGGCATTACTCATGATATCCGATAAATTCAACATGCCTATTTGGGCTCCGGGAGCGCCTGGAATATCGAACGCCTGGCCTGCCGAGGAATTATCGGTCACGCTTATTTCTATTTCTTTGTCCTCCAGTTTTTTACCTTCTAACATTGCTTTGAATTTATCTTTGGTTTCCCGGCTGGAGGTTTCGCCCACCAATATGTCTACGATTTTTTCTTCGGTTTTCTGCTGGGCCTGCTCGCGACAGGACTGGATGTGTTTCTCCTTTGTCTCAAAAATAGCAATTTCCACCAGATCCCGGATGATTTGTTCCACGTCGCGGCCAACATAGCCTATTTCCGTATATTTAGTGGCCTCGACCTTCAGAAATGGAGCGCCGGCGAGACGAGCCAGGCGGCGGGCAATTTCCGTCTTTCCCACTCCGGTAGGTCCTATCATGAGGATATTTTTCGGGGCAATTTCGTTTTTGAGCGGATAGGGCACCTGTTGTCTCCGCCAGCGATTGCGGAGGGCTATGGCCACTGCCTTTTTGGCATTTTTGTGCCCCACAATATATCTATCTAGCTCGGCTACTATGGAAGATGGTGTTAGGGATGTCATATCTTTAACCCTCGACATCTATTCGTTCCAAAATAATGGCAGAATTGGTATATATGCAAATCTCGGACGCAATTTGCATGGAACGGCGCGCCACCTCTTCGGCGGTAATTTCTTCATTTATCAAGGCCCTGGCTGCGGCCAGTGCGTAATTTCCTCCGGATCCGATGCCGATGATGCCGTCCTGGGGCTCCAAAACATCGCCGTTGCCGGTTACTATCAGTGAAAAATTTCGGTCCACGGCGGCAATGACCGCTTCCAATTTTCGTAAATATTTATCTGTACGCCAATCTTTTGCTAACTCTACGCAGGCCCGCTGCAATTGTCCCGGATATAAATCTATTTTTGAATCCAATCGTTCCATGAGAGCGACCGAATCTGCCGTTGCTCCCGCGAATCCCATTAACGTTGTTTTAGAGGAGGAAAATCTTACTTTGCGAACATTGGCCTTCACAATGGTGTCCCCCATGGTTACCTGTCCGTCTCCGGCCATGACGACGTACTTTCCTTTTCTAATGGACAGAATGGTGGTTCCTCTCCAATTCATTTTATATTACTCCCCAAAAAACGCATCCAACAGATTATAAACAATTTTCATACAATATTCAAAAGGATTATGAGTTAGTCACGCTAAACTCTGATTTAATCGCCACGGCAGTTTTGCGGCCCAGTATCCCCAGTATCCCCATTAAATTCATCAAAAATCTTGCGGATGGCTGCTTCCGTCGTAGTGCTTGGACTCCATCCGAGTAAATGGTTGATCTTGGCGACGGCTGGAACGCGGCGATCCACGTCCTGGTAGCCATCTCCGTAATATTCCATGGATGTCGTCTCCACAATCTTCAGGCGGCTGGCCTGATCCCGCAATTGGGGGTAATCCCGGGCCACTCCTAGCATCAACTGCGCCAATTCTTTGATGCTGATGAGATTGCCTGGATTGCCGATGTTGAATATTTGTCCGGACGCAGCATTGTTCGGGTTTTCGATAATTTTCATGATGGCCTCCACTCCATCTGCTATATCGGTGAAACAGCGCTGTTGATATCCACCGTTTACCAGCCGAATATCGTTCCCGTGGAGGATGTTGCTCAGGAATTGACTAACCACCCTGGAGGCCCCGTAATGCGGGTCGTGGATATTGTCCAGCCGAGGTCCAATAAAATTAAATGGTCGAAACAACGTATAGTCAACGCCGTTCATTTTCCCATGGGCATAGATGACGCGGTCCAGCAGCTGCTTTGAACAGGAATAGATCCAGCGTTGTTTGCCGATGGGGCCGGTAATACAATTGGAGTTTTCTTCGGAAAATTCAGTGTCGGAGCACATGCCGTAGACCTCCGATGTGGAGGGAAAAATAATGCGCTTCCGGTATTTTACAGCCCATTTTACCAACCGAAGATTTGCTTCAAAATCCAGCTCAAATACCCGCAGAGGATCCTCCACATAGGTGGCAGGATTGGCGATCGCCGCCAGCGGCAGCAGCAGGTCGCAGCTCGCCAGCAATTGCTCCAACTCTTCGAGATCCGTCAGTATGTCCATTTGTCGGAATTGGAAGTTATCGTCCTTCATCAGATGGAGAACATTTTTCTGGTGTAGATCCACCGCTGTTATGCGCCAATCTCGGCGCTCTCGTAGAATTTTCTCGGACAAATGACTGCCGATGAATCCGCCTGCCCCCACCATTAGTATATTCATATTACCGCCTCAATTTTATTTTTTTTCCAAAATATCGCGAATCACAAAACTCGGATGCCCGCAGACGGCGAAATATGCGCGTCCCAGATACTCGCCCAGCAGGCCAATTCCAAGAATAATTACGCTCAACAACAAAAATACGAAGGCAAAATGCAATCCGTAGCCATGGTGATGAGTAACCACCTTTTTGAACAGCTCCACAAAAAAATATATGCTGCTGAGGGACGAGATCAGCATGCCAAACATGGTAAATATCTGGAGCGGCAACAGCGAAAATCCCGTTAAAAGGTCGAAGGTTATGCGAATCAATTTGTAGAGATTGTACTTGGAATCTCCGGCGATCCTTTCGTCATGGGAAACGGCGATATCCACCGGATGTCCGGCGAATTTCTGGGCCAGAGCCGTGATAAATGTGGAAGTTTCACGGGTTTTCACCACTTCGTCAATAATGTGCCGCCGATAGACTCGCAGCATGCAGCCGTGATCCACCATCTTTATGCCAGTTGCCTTGTACCTGATCTGATTCACCACCTTCGAGGCATAGGTGCGGAAAAAATTATCTTTTCTTTTGGCCCGATATCCGCCTACAAGATCGTAGCCCTCATCCATTTTTTCCAGTAGGCGGGGAATTTCTTCCGGAGGATTTTGGAGGTCGGCGTCCAGTGTCACCACTACCTCGCCGTGCACATGCTCGAATCCAGCCAGTATGGCCACATATTGGCCGTAATTGCCGTTGAAAGTAATGATGCGGAGCACGTCCGATCGATCCCGAAAAAGCTTTTGCAGCAGCGCTGGAGTTTCGTCCCGGCTGCCGTCGTCCACAAATATAACCTCGTAGGATTTTGCCGTTGAATCCAACGTTTTCAGTAGTCGACGACAAAGATTCTCGATATTGCCCTGTTCGTTAAAAACCGGAATAACAACCGAAATATCAACTTTTTGCAATGAATATTACTCCCGCTAATATAAGAAAAATTCCCGTTGCCCTGGTGATGGAGATCGTCTCGGAAAAAAATAGCCATCCAGCGATCGTCGTCACGATGAAAGCGAGACTGCTGAGTGGATACAAAAAACTTAAATCGTACTGCGATAGTAAATATATCCAGAGGGCAAGGGCGCTAACCATTATTGCCGTTCCGCTAAAAATGTACAAATTGGAGATAACTGCCAGGCACAGCTGCCCCGGTGGCAGTTGGAAATTCACCATTCGTACTCCGGTTTTTATAAGTACCTGGGCCATGGAATTCAGCACCACCTGCATCAATATGAGGAAGAAGTTTATGTATCTCATCTGTTGGATATAACCACAAAATATTTGTCGAAATTCAATATGTTATGCATTTTTACCTGGGTGGCGAACACTTCGCGATACCTTTCCCGGGATAATAGCAAAAAAATTCGTTGGTTTGTAGTGTTCCAGAAATTCCAGAACTCTGGTGCGGTCCAAAGGGCTTTTTTGTCCGGAGCTGCGGCGGCGCCGAATTCTAATTCTCCAACAAAATCAACCACATTGACGGTGGAGCCTAGATAAACCGGAAAATCCTGATAGTAATAGCCGTAGCAGAATATCAAATCGTCAGCCATTTTATTCAAGCGAATGAAGGAGGCCATTGACTTTGTTGATGGTTTTCGCACTTCCTGATAGTAGCATGATGCTTTGTGCAGCGTCCACATCAGGTTTGCGGCCAGGAATACGAATGCGAGCAATGCATTTGTCGGTGATAGTTTGGAATATTTCTCGCCTATGCTAGCCAGCAGCACCAGCATGGATAGCAAAAGGATACAGATCAGCGCGTTCAACGCCCGGGATGCATCTTCATTCTGTAGCACATCGGAAATGGACGTGGTTAGCATCCAATAACTTCCCAGAGCGATGGCACATAGGGCCAGGTTGAGCCAGGCAGCACGGCGGAAGTGCTGGTTGCCATCGGTGGATTCCAGCGATCTTACAATGCCTATTCCGGTCATCAGCGCCAATGGCTGCATCACCGGCAATATATATGGTATTAATTTTGAGCCAGAAAACGAGAAAAAACCCAGGACTCCAAAGATCCAGCAGAACAAAAATGTGTTTTCCAAATGCCGCTCGCCCTTTGTCCTTATATTTGTCCAGGCATCTTTGATTGCCATTAGCGCAAATCCAGTCCAGGGCAGAAGCCCGACCAACAGCACAGGCAAAAAAAACCATACCGGCTGATATCGATGATGTATCTTCGTCGTATAGCGCAGGAAATGCTCTACTATGAAATAAAAATGGAAAAAATCAGGATTTTTGAGCATCACCATCAGATGCCAGGGCAAAAATATCAGCAGAAACGCCAAAATCCCATAAACAGACAGCATTTCGGGGATTTTTTTCCAATTTTTGCTGAACATGATCCATAGAAAGGCCGTTAGCGCCGGCAGTAGCATTCCCACCAACCCCTTGGCGAGGCATGCCAGAGCACATAAAACATACATTAAGATTATTATTTTTTCGCGATGTTTTGGCCTATCTTTCTGCACAAAGGCCGCGAAAAAACACCAGAGAACGCCGCTCAGCAGAGTCGAAAAAAGTAGGTCTATCAAAATCAATCGACTGTGGGCATAGTACATCACATTGGTGGCCAGCAGTGCGGAAGCCGCCAATCCGGCTGGTGGAGAATGAACGTTGACTCCCATCAGAAAAACGCTTAGACATCCCCAAACGGCAAAAATCACCAGCCACACTCTCATGGAGACTTCGTTGAGGCCAAAGGCCTTCAAAGCTGCTGCCTGGAGCCAATAGAACAACGGTGGTTTCTCAAAATACTTTAACCCATTTAGCCGCGGTGTAATATAGTCGCCGCTGACCACCATTTCCCGTGGAATTTCCACATATCTTCCCTCGTCGGGGCTGGCGAATGGGCGAAGTCCAATATCGTAGGAAAAAAAAATCAACAGTACGAAGGCCAGCGCTGCCACGCCCTTATATCCCTGAGGCCAATCCAACCGATGCATACATTACCATTAGCAAACCAAAAATCGGAGCGGGTGAAGGGAATCGAACCCTCGTAACAAGCTTGGGAAGCTTGGGCTCTACCATTGAGCTACACCCGCAGTAACGTCGATCGACGTGTCATCAGATCATCTTCCACCTAGGTTATACAAGAACATCAACAAAATATCAAAGTCTAATTTTTAGTTCCATCCATATTAGACTTCTTTCGAAACAAAGATATTTCGAGGAATTTATAGGAGCATACGGAGCGCAGGACCGCAGTATGTGGTACATGAGGATCCGAGCACCGAAGCGACGCAGAAATTACCGAAAGAGCGCATGTTTCGAAAGAAGTCTATTTTCTAGGTGGTGGGACCTAGCATGCTGCACCAGATGCAAAATGCTAGATACCCATTGTATTTCCAGAATATTCTGCTAATAATATATCTGATCTGGGTAAGCTGCAGTGGAACAGGTCGCGTTTTTGTTTTATTCGGTATATTTTTCATGAGAACTTGGTATAAGGCGGATTTATTCAGTTCTTTTCTGGTGATATTCGGGATAGTATGCCTTATTTTTTCGAATTCTTCAATCCTTACGGTCAGTTGTTTTCTTTTATCCTCGGTAATTCTGCTGCATGGTGTATATCGGGCAAGATTTGAATGCGTAAAATATCGGGATGTTTTATGCCATTATCAGGCGGTTTTGTCTTCTGCTGATCAGGGATGGATTGCCTGGAATGGGTACAATGAATATGTTGGAGCCTCCAAAAAACTAAGGTCTTTGTGCGGCATAAAACATTCGGCCCCGATTTATTTTACGGAAATTTTGACGGCTTTTGCCTCGGACGATGCCGAGCAGTTGTCCCAGTTATTTGGGAAATTGAAAAAAACCGGCGACACCTTCACATTTGTGGCACGATCAAAGAAGATATTGCTGGAAATCTGCGGGTCCAAAATGACGATAAATGGTCTGGAAACATTTTCTTTGTGGTGCAACGATGTTACCGAATTTAGGTCGAAAGTGCAGCAATTGGAAAAAAATGTTGACGATGCCCGGGGCGCTGCCGATGGCCTCCGGGAGCTGTTGGACATTGTCCCATTGCCTTTGTGGAAAAGAGACAATGATTTGCGTATAGTTTACTGCAATAAAGCCTACGCCGACGCACTGGATGGCCCGCGCGAAAGGATTTTACTCAATAATGTTCCATTAATCCCCGGAGTTTTGTTTGGTCAGGGACATTCGCTGGCAGAAACGGCGAAAAAATGCAACAAAACGCAGGTTGTCTCTCAGTTTGTTGCCCTGAAGGGGATGCGCAAGAAGTTGTCTATTCATGAGGTGCCTGCTGCCCATGGAAATTTTGCTGGATTTGCACTGGACGTCACCTCCGAAGAGAATTTGGCATCTAGTCTGGACCGGGTCGTAACGGCCAATTACGAAGTGCTGGAGAATCTGTCCACGGCCATAGCAATATTTGGTGAAAATACCCGCCTTGTATTTTTCAACAGCGCCTATCAGAAACTCATGAAATTGGAAGCCGGATGGCTGCATTCCAAGCCTTCCTATGCTGAGGTATTGGATGAACGTCGGAACAACCGTCAGTTGCCGGAACATGCTGATTTCCAGGCGTTTAAAAAGTCGCAGTTGGCGTTATTTACGTCGGTAACGTCTCCATCCCAGGAATTGATGCATTTGCCCAACGGTAATACACTGCGCTCCGTGGTGGCGCCCTATCCACTGGGCGGATTACTGTTTATGTTTGAGGATGTTACCGATTCACTAGCGCTTCAAAGAAAAAACAATACTCTGTTGGCGGTCCAAAAGGAAACGCTGGATCATCTGCAGGAAGGGATCATTGTCTACGGCAGTGACAATCGTCTAAAGGTAGTAAACAATGCCGCTATGCAGCTATGGAACATGGAAGAGCGGTTGGCATCTGACTTAAAAGGGGTGCATCTATCCGAAATGCTGGAAAACATGAAAGCATGTATCGATTATGGCGAGGATTGGGAGTCGTTTCTCGAGACATCAATTAGTAATTTTACGGACCGCATCGCAAAA
The DNA here is from genome assembly GCA_031267415.1 of Holosporaceae bacterium. GTDB lineage: Bacteria > Pseudomonadota > Alphaproteobacteria > UBA3830 > UBA3830 > BNWE01. The sequence continues at coordinate 6,071 of JAIRZD010000005.1, read as the reverse complement.
AGTGGGAAACTTGCCAAGATGGATGGTTCAATTGTTTTATTCTCCTACATCCCTCTGCCGGATGGTGCCCACATGTTAAGCTATTCGGATGTGACTGACGCCCAGAAGGTGGAAACTGCGGTTCGAGAAAAGGATCAGGCGCTGGAGGCGGCCCAGAAACTTCGCTACGAGTTCATCCATGGCATATCCACGGAGCTGCGTGAACCTCTAAATGCTCTGATAGGTTTTGCTGAATTGCTGATCCAGCAGTACTACGGCCCACTGAATGAAAAACAGATGGAATACTGCATGTACATCCTTAGCTCCTCCAATCAGCTAAATCAGCTAATTAATAATTTAATGGAGATGGTTTCCATTGATGTTGAATCTGAAAAACTAGAAGTTTCGTTTTTCACCATCGGAGAAGCTGTTGGCGAGGTACTGGCCAATATCGAGAAAAGGGCGCACGAAAAAAACATAACCGTCGTCAGCCAGTTGGGCGAAATTCATGAGTGCATTAGCGGAGACCGCAAGCGACTAAAACAGGCCATATTTAATGTGCTATTGAACGCCATTCAATCCACGCCCATAAATGGAAAAATTGAAATAAAGGAGATCTCGGATGAGCGCAACATCAAAATTATTATTAAAAATGAGTGCCTGGTGCGTGCTAGATCCCAGAAATCGGTGTTTTTGAAATCGCTGCCGCGGCGTCCGGAGCCGAGTACCGTAAGCATGCCACTGGTGCGATCTCTTCTGGAGCTGCACGGCGGAACCCTAAGTATCACAGTTGACCTAGATGGGAATAGCTGCGTCATCTGCTCGCTGCCGCGCTATCGCGATGTCCTAGGTCCAATCTACCAGAATGAATCGGAACAACGGCTCAATGGATCAGAATTTTCTGCGGTCAGCGGCACTGCTTGAAGAGGAATCACGCGAGGTACGAATGTGGAAATGTGTGCCAAATCTTTTTTCCATTGCACGAATATTAATGGCATTTTTATTGGTAATAAAAATATTGGAGCGCGATTTCTTCTGGGCTTTACTAATTCTTTCCGGAGCTGCCACCAGCGATTTTTTGGACGGGTTTCTGGCAAGAAAATACAATGCTACGTCCCGTTTCGGCAGCATCATTGATCCGCTGGCTGATAAAATCCTTATGATGGCAGCCTATGGAACATTGTGGCATATGGATCTTATCCAGGGATATGTGTGCCTGGTGGTGTTGGGGCGCGACGTGCTAATTATGTTAACAGTACTATTGTGTGCCATGAAAAAGATTCCCATCACATTTTCGCCGCTGATGTTGAGTAAAGTTAATACCACGTTGCAGCTGCTCTATATAATTTTTGTGATTTATTGTAACTGTTTCCTAATAAATGTACCATTCGCCCAGGTGATGATTTTAATTTTTGGTGGCATCGTGGCCGTGTCAACGCTGTTTTCTGGTCTGGAGTATGCCCGAAAGTATAATTGGATTAAAGGCGCCCTATGCAAAAAGTAAACGGCAGATTGGTATTCTGGATAGCGGCGTTGGCAGGCATATCCCTGTTCTTTTTTTTATTTTCGGAAGTGTGTTTTCCGTTTGTGGCTGGCTTTATTGTTGCTTATATTTGTGTGCCCTATGCCGATAGAATGTCGCGTTATATGTCGAGATGGCTGGTGAGTTTTTTATTTACTATCTGCATCGTATCCCTATTCGCGCTGGCCGTCGTGGAGCTTGTTCCAACTCTGAAGAATCATTTGACTAATATAAGCAATAATTCTTCCAATTACTACGCGCAATTGGCTTCTTTCTTCAATGATTGGTTTTCATCCATGGGAGGGCAATATCAGGATGAGATAACGCAAATAAAAAACGAAATTCAAAAATATTTGGATCACAAGGTATACATATTGATTTCCATCGTGGAAAAAATAGCGTCCAAAGGCAATACACTGCTGCATGCACTGACATTTCTTGTGGTCATGCCACTGTCGTTTTTCTACTTTTTAAAAGATTGGACCACAATGGCCAACTATGTCCTGGAATGTATTCCCCATGCCCATAGGGGGGGATGCCAGAAAGCCTTCGATATTATACGCCGGACATTAATAAACTTTTTTAGCGGTCAATTCTGTGTGATGACCTGCCTGTCCAGCTATTATATCGTGGCACTGATTGCCATAAGAGTAGATAACGAAATTACTCTGGGAATTATGTCCGGGGTGTTTTCTTTTATTCCTTTTATTGGGGCCATGTTGTCCTGCCTGCTGGTAATTTTTTTTAATGCGCCGCTGCTGACGCTCGCGAAATTATCCCTGATAGTTTTAGTCTATTTGGTGGGACAATTTTTGGAAAGCTATGTCTTTTATCCGAAATTTATCGGAGAAAAAACCGGTCTGCATCCTCTGTGGATACTGTTTTCATTTTTGGCCGGAGCCGGGCTCTGGGGGGTCGTCGGAGTGCTGGCAGCCATACCGGTGGCGGCGGTAACTCGTAATTTGATTGGATTTTCCATTGGAAAATTCAAATCCACCATTGCCTATAAGCAATAAATATGCTGCAGGAAGTTTTTGATTTTCCAAAAACAACAGGGCTCAGCTGGAATGATTTCGTCGATAGTGAGGAAAACATGGATGCGCTGCGGTACCTGATGCAATGGCCGCAGTGGAACACCAGCGGTCTCGTGATATACGGGAACAGTGGAGTTGGGAAAACGCATCTGGCTGGTCTCTGGGCCCAAACGGCCGGCGCTACCTTTCTGCTGAAACCAAATCTTGATTATGATCCCAGAACGATTTTTGACGCTAATTGCAATTTTGTCATTGATGATTTTGACGCTTTTCTGGCGGAAAAAAAGGATTCCTGGATTTTTCACTTTTTTAATATCGCCGTTGAAAAAAAACGATCGTTTTTGTTGTTAAGTCGCAGCAATCCTTCCCTTTGGCGCATTGAATTGCAAGATCTTCGTTCCAGGCTGCTCACTTTGGTGGCCATAAATATGCGAGATCCGCAGGACGAATTGCTTTTTAAAATTGCCCAAAAACTTTCCCGGGATTTGGAGATAACCGTGTCCGACGACGCCATCCGGTGCCTGATTAACTTGGTTGAGCGCAATGTATCAGCGGTGTCTGCTGCCCTAAGGATTCTAGACAAAATGGCTCTGCGGATGCAAAAAAATATCACTGTGCAATTCGTGAAACGCTGCGTGGGCGCCTAGTCGGAAACAGCCATTACTTTATATTCGGAAACAGCCATTATTTTATATGGCGAAGGTAGTGGGGAAATTAGACTTCTTTCGAATGTTTCGAAAGAAGTCTATTAGAACAATCGCCCCAGCGCCTCATTCAGGCAGGGGCATTTGCTGCTGTCGCCGGTGTTGCCCTTTACTAGTTCCATAACGTCATTGAGGGATTCGGCCAGGGTATTGTTCCCGAACATGAGGACATCCGTATAGGAATCGAATTTTCTAGCTTCACGATCCATGCCGGCTTTTTTTAGTGCGGCAGAAACTTCCCGGGTTTCGCTGATTAGAGTCGAAATATCAGCAACATTATGCCCAAGGAAATGCATTCTTAGCCTTTCGGCCTGTCGGTCTGCCGCCACATTACCATTGCTAAATGATTTGTTGCAGCAGGATGTTAGGGCAAGGGCAAGCACAGCCATGCTGGTTAATCTAAAAAAATAGTTCACCATTTTTCCCCGGAACAACATATTTTACTTTCCATGTGATATGCAGCAGGATGATGTTACGGTATATTAGTAAAGGTTTCGTATCTTTATGGGGAAATTTCACTGGCGGCTTCGAAGTATAGTCGTCTTCAGGATTATGGGAGCAATATTTTGCGGATTTTGCGACTGAAAATCATGTATAATCATGCAGATCATGGGGAACTAATGTTTTGATTACCTCTGCTGAACTAATAAATTTGGTAAAGAGCTACGATTCGAATGCGAATACCGATATGCTGCGAAAGGCATATATGTTTGCAATGGAAGCCCATGGTGCCCAGAAGCGGGCGTCCGGGTCTCCGTATTTTTATCATCCGGCTGAAGTGGCAAGGCTGCTGGCCGAATTGCGTATGGACGTACCGACTCTGGTCACGGGACTGCTCCACGATGTGCTTGAGGACACCAATGTAACCTTCGAGGAATTGGAAGAAATTTTCGGTTCGGAAGTGGCATTTCTGGTGGACGGAATAACTAAGCTTTCCAGCGTGAATTATACCTCATCCAAGGCGCATCAGGCTGAGAATTTTCGTAAATTTCTACTGGCCACCTCCAACGATATAAGGGTACTTGTGGTTAAGTTGGTGGACAGATTACACAACATGCGGACCATAAATTACATAGATTCGCTGGAAAAAAGAAAAAAAATTTCGCTGGAAACTTTAGAAATATATGCGCCTCTGGCCGAGAGAATTGGCATGAATGTCATCAAGGATGAAATAGAAGACATCGCCTTTTATAATTTACATCCCAGCGAGTACAGCGCCATTTCACTGCGACTGGAGCAGATAAGAAGCAAAGACGACAATTTTGTACAAAACACAGTCAAAGAGCTGCAGCGGGTACTACATGATCACGGCATTGATGCCATGGTCAGTGGCCGAGAAAAGAAAGTATATTCCATATGGAAAAAAATGCAGAAGAGAAACGTTTCTCTTGAGCAAATCAATGACATAATAGCTTTTCGGGTAATCGTAAAAACCGTGGATCAATGCTATTTATCGCTGGGGATTATTCATACCAATTTCCAAATAATGCCTGGGCGCTTCAAGGATTACATAAGTATTCCAAAATTGAATAACTACAGATCGCTGCATACCACCGTCATGGGGCCGTTCAAACAGGGCATCGAGATCCAGATTCGCACCGAGGAGATGCATCGGGTTGCTGACGAAGGAATTGCAGCTCACTGGTCCTACAAGGAAGGTAATGTGGTTACCAGCGACGACGATCCAAAAAAATACAATTGGATCAAAGGTTTGTTGGCGATACTGCAGAATTCCAGTACGCCTGAAGACATAATGAACAATTCAAAGCTAGAAATGTTTGATAATGAGGTTTTCTGCTTTACTCCCAATGGAGATCTTATAACTCTACCGCGCGGGGCCACGGCCATCGATTTTGCCTACGAAATCCACACATCCATAGGCAATAGCTGCGTTGGAGTGCGAATCAATGGGAAAATGGTTCCGCTGAAAACGACTCTGAAGAATGGAGATCAGGTGGATATCATAACCTCAACCTATCAGCATCCGGAAACATCCTGGGAGAGATTTGTGGTTACCGGGAAGGCGAAATCCTGCATAAGGAAGTTCATCAAGTCCCAGGAAAAAGTGGAATTCATGAACCTTGGGCTGCTGTTGGTGAAGGGGATTTTCTCCGCCGCCGACATCACATTTTTGGAACAGAGCGTTGATTACAAGAGTTTTGCCTGTGATTCCATCGGAAAATTCTACCACAATGTGGGGCGTGGCATAATTCCGCTCAATAGTGTCAGGATGGCCATTCAAAGTGATGCACCGAACAAATCCAAGATGGAGGATGCCATATATCTCATGGATTTCACTCCTGGTATAGCCGTTCACTTTGCCGAATGCTGTCATCCGATATTGGGAGATAAAATAATCGGTGTGCTGATTCCCCAAAAGGGCATAGAAGTTCATCTCAGCAACTGCGATCACCTGTCTTATCGAAAAAACGCCTTTGTGAGGATAAAGTGGAATAAGGATGATGAAATTGAATCACCTTTCATCATAAGATTACGCATAGTTATGTTGAATAGAACCGAAAGTTTTTCCAGTATCACCGGAATCATTAGTTCCAGCGGGGCCAGCATGACAAATATTAAGGTGGACCACAGATCCATTGATTTCTTCGATCTACTGGTGGACATAAAGGTAAACGACGCAATTCATATAGGAGAAGTGCAGGCGGCACTCAGAACTTGTTCCTATGTGCGCTCCGTGAAGAGACTGACTTGATAATTAGACTTCTTTCGAAACATGCGCTCTTTCGGTAATTTCTGCGTCGCTTCGGTGCTCGGATCCTCATGTACCACATGTACACTGCGGTCCTGCGCTCCGTATGCTCCTATAAATTC
>JAIRZD010000004.1 GCA_031267415.1 Holosporaceae bacterium | reverse complement strand
GAATTTATAGGAGCATACGGAGCGCAGGACCGCAGTGTACATGTGGTACATGAGGATCCGAGCACCGAAGCGACGCAGAAATTACCGAAAGAGCGCATGTTTCGAAAGAAGTCTACTATCGCTCGCTGGAGGAAGTTCTATGGATAGGCCAAAGAAAGCTGGCATTTTTAGGTTGTTAATTTGCGGAGACGTGAATGCTGACCCCGGCCGGGAGGTTGCGCGGCGCTACGTCTCGCTTTTCCGGAAGACCATGGATGTCGATTTCATTATTTTGAATGTGGACAATGCCGCCGATGGCTTCGGAGTTACTCCAGCGATTGCAGAGGAGTGTTTCGGCTACGGAGCTGACCTGCTGACTGGCGGTAACCATCTGTTTCATCATAAAGAAATTATTCCTTTTATTTCAACTAATGAAAGACTGCTGCGCCCATTAAATATAGAGCCTGCCGGAAATATAGAGTCTGCTGGCAATGGTTTCTGTGAAATTGTGACGGCCGGTGGAGTACGGCTACTTGCTGTGCATCTACTTGGGCGTACTAATATGTCTTTGGCAGGCAGCGATCCATTTGACTGCATAGACCGACTACTGGATGGCTACTCGCTTGGAAAAAATATCGATGTAATCGCGGTGGATTTTCATGCCGAGCAAGCAGCTGAGAAGAATGCTTTCGCTAATTATTTGGACGGACGTGTTTCCGTTATCGTTGGGACCCATACACACATACCAACCGCCGATGGGCGTGTTTTGCCGGGTGGAACCGCCTACCAAACGGATATCGGCATGTGCGGCGACTATGATTCGGTAATTGGCATGGAAAAAAAATCATGCATAGCGTATTTTGTCACCAAGGCCTCCGCCAGCAGTATAAAATCGGCTTCCGGCACTGCAACTTTTTCCGGAGTTTTGGTGGATGTGGACCTGGAGACGGGGCACGCACTGTCGCTGGAACCAATTATACTTGATGGAGTGCTGCAACAGCAGGGCGCCTAGTAGACTTCTTTCGAAATATCTCCGTTTCGAAAAAAGTCTATTTGCCGTTGATAAATCCGGTCAATTGGCATATCATTCCACGGATTTGTCAGATTTAAATTTTGCTCGGTATATATCGGTATATATTATGTTGGTGGATTCCCATTGTCATTTAAGCATCGAAAAAAATTCTACAGTAGCAACTCCGACTGAGACTGAGCCGAAGATTGAGCCTGCGGATTTGGTTGCGGCCATCGTCCACAGGGCACGCTGTGCTGGGGTAGAGTACTTGCTGAATATAGGAACCGATCTATCCGAAATAGATCAGCTGAAATCCACTGCCGAACGGCACGAAGGAGTATTTTACACCGTTGGCGTGCATCCCGCGAATGCCGCTGAGCATCTTCTCCGTCATTCGCCTGCGGAAATTTCCGCCACCATTGACGAAGCAATTGGTTCCTCCAAATGCGTTGGGATTGGCGAAATCGGTCTCGACTATCATTACACCCGGGACGACGAAAAAGGACAAAAAGAATTATTTGAGCTGCAAATGGAGATTGCCAGAAAACACTTGCTTCCTATTTCCATCCATTCCCGAGATTCTGCAACAGATACCATTGCCATTCTTCGCCATCATGCCGGAGTTCCCGGAGTAATGCACTGCTTTTCCGGAGACAGAGAATTTGCATTTTCGGCGCTGGATTTGGGCTTTTACATATCGTTTTCCGGAGTTATAACTTTCAAGAATAGCAGGCAGCTCCAGGAAATTGTAAAGATTATTCCAGCGGATAGGTTGTTGGTGGAGACTGACGCGCCATTTTTATCGCCGGAGCCGCTGCGTGGAAAAATTAACGAGCCGGCTTTTTTGATCCATACGGCACAAAAGATGGCTGCACTGCGTGAGGCGTCCTACGAAGAAATCTCCACGACCACATGCCAAAATTTTTTCCATCTATTTAGCAGGGCGACATTATGCTTAGAAAAAACGAAAAAGAATTGCAGTGGCTGTATGGTAAACACGCCGTAAAGGCAGCATTGCGAAATCCAGAGCGCGAAATTCAGCGATTTGTTCTGCTGAAACAATCCATAGATTTTCAAAAGGAATGCGGCACCACAGCAGAAATTGTCGATGGGACATTTTTTTCCGAGCTCTTCGGTCGTGAAGCCGTGCATCAGGGATGTGCTGTCTGCGCCAAACGACTGCGGGAATACCGGCTGGAGGAGATAATCGAAGATCCAGCCGACCTTCGGCCATTGGTATTTTTGGACCAGGTTACGGATCCGCAAAATCTCGGCAGCATTCTGCGCTCGGCAGCTGTTTTTGGCGCGCGTGCCGTGGTAACGACGGAAAACAACAGTCCAAAGCTGACCGCAACCGTTGCGAAGGCGGCGTCCGGCGCGCTGGAAATAATTCCGTTGGTACGGGTAGTGAATCTTGTGCAGAGCATGAAATTTCTTCAAAAAATGGGATTTTGGAGTTTGGGACTGGAGGAAAAAGCCAGTAAAATTCTGTCCGAGGTGCCATTGGCCGATAAATTCGTTCTGGTGGTAGGGGGAGAAGGAACCGGGCTGCGTCGCCTGACCAAGGAGTCCTGCGATTTTTTGGCAAAGTTGCCCACCGGCAGCTCATTGGGCACGCTGAACGCATCCCAGGCAATAACGGTGGCGCTCTACGAAAGCCTGCGGCAGCGGGAAAACGCCGGCCACGACGCCTAGCTACGCCAGAAAATTAAATTCGAAAGAAGTCCGGTGACTTTGACCTTTGCGGCTGGAACTATTACATCTGGGCGCCGGGGGAGGTCTGCTGTTCCCCCTATCGACGTCCCGGACAGGCGAAAACTTTACCCTATCCGGAACTTTCCACCTGGCGCCATTTGGCGCCACTTGATTCTAATGAAGAAATTAAGGACTACCTACTACTGAGCCGTCGGCGACACCACCACAGGGACGTCTGGTACGACAGCAGGAGCTGGCTCCGCACTCCCACCCTGTGCTGCCCCGTTTGCAGGTACAGGTGTTGGTCCGGCAGTTTTCATCGAAGTGCCATCTTCCTGGTATTTCACAACATTATACTGTTTCTCCAGTCGATCCATGAGCTTCGTCAACTCTTCCTGGAAGATCATCTGCTGCAACATTTCTTTGCTTTCTTCGAATTTCATTGGGACGCTATCCCGGGTTTCGGTAATCTTGAATATGTGATAACCCGCTTCCGTCTTAATTGCTTCCTTGGTATATTCCCCGCTATTTAGTACGGTCAGCTTACCCTTGATCGCGTCTGGCAGAGCATCAATCGGGATAAAGCCCTCGTCTCCGCCTTTTTTCTTGGAAGGCGCAACGCTGTGCTGTTCAGCGATTTTAGAAAAATCTCCGCCGTTCTTAAGCTCGCCCAGCGCTTTCTGCGCCTCCTCCGCCGTAGCCACCATTATATGATAGAGGTGAGACTCTTTCATTTTGACAAACTCCGCCACGTACTTTATATGACGAGCGCGAAGAACCTGTTCATTGTGAGTCTTGGGTGTAATTTCCAGTGTCAGGAACAACCGGGCCAAAAGATCCTGTTTCATTTGATCCAGGCGGTCGATATACTCCTTGGTTTTCTCGAGTCCGGCTTTTTTCGCCTGTTCGGTCATCAGATATTCGGCCACTTTCTGATCCGAAACCATCTGGAACAATCTGTCTCGAGGGATACTGGTACTCAGGTGCTGTGGCAGAGAAGCCATGGCTGCCAGTACATCGCTGCGCCGAAATTCCTTCCGGCCCACACGGGCTACAACCGGATCGCCCTCGATTTTTTTTGCTGGTGCCTCCGTACTTTCTCCTGAAGAGCCGCCGCTAATCGCATCTCCTGGAGCCGAAACTTCGGAAGGCACATTAGCCGCAGCCTCCGCCGGCACAGTCACACTAGTATCGGCGCCTGTGTTTGCGGTGGTTGCTCCACCATCTGCCCCGGTACTTCCGGATGCGTCGCCTGCACCAGCCTTTGCGTCAGCTCGCGCATCGATATGACCCCCTTCCTTATTGAGATCACGTTTTAGAGCCCCGGCAGCAGCGTAATTTCCAACAAATATAAATTGGAAAACCACCGCTGCAGCAGATATAAATTTCATCTTCATAACAATTCCCCATACCAGATTAAGTGGAAACCATACAGCTCCCCAAACAATGCCGCAGTATATTACAGAGCCCCTTGGTTATCAAGCACATTATTGTTGCGGAGAAGGCAGACGGGGGCCGGCCACTAGCTAATCCTCAACGCCATGGCCCTGGGCAGATACCCCTGCAGGTGCAGGTACCTCTATTGTATTTGGAGTTTTTGGCCCTATAATGCTCTAGTTTTAAGAATAGAGACGAAGAATGGGTAGTAAACTCGGATTTCGATCAGTGATGGCGATTGTATTCGGCAGTCAAATAGGCTCGGGAATATTTGTGTTGCCGGCATCGCTGGCCCCCTACGGCATATATAGCATTTGGGGATGGATCGCCGCCGGCATCGCGGCCATACTATTGGCGTTTGTGTTTGCTGATCTTTGTTCAAGATATCCACACACCGGTGGTCCTCATGCCTATATCCTGGAAATTTTCGGCAAGATTCCGGCTTTTTTCCTTGGCTGGGGCTATTGGCTGGTGTCGTGGATCAGTAGCACGGTGGTGATTATCTCCTGCGTTGCCTATCTGCATCCACTGATCGATACCGGTCTATCACCCCTTGGAAGTCTGTTGCTGGAATTAGTCTTGTTGACGACCATCGTCGCTGTCAATTGCCGCAGCGTTGAATTAGCCGGCCACTTTGAGTTCATCCTGATGTTCATCAAATTTATTCCTTTTGCAATTGTTCCTCTACTGGTATTTGGCGAATTCGATATCGCTAATTTCGAAATAGCCCGGCAAAATGCTGCCCTATCCCCTTTCGAATTGATGGTTAATGTTGTCTCGCTATGCATCTGGGGATTTATCGGAGTGGAATGTGGCACAACTCCCGCCGGCATGGTGAAAAATCCTTCCAAAACAATACCAAGGGCAATTATTCTGGGAACCTGCGCCGTGGCCATCATTTATATAGTCAACAGCGCTGCCGTCATGGGAGTTATCCCTGGCAAGATATTGGCGACCAGCGAAGCCCCGTTCATAGACGCCATAACCGTGGTAGTGGGCGACAATCCTCTAATTTGGAAGACTCTCTCGCTCATAGCATCCATGATCTGCGTTGGAACGCTAAATGCCTGGATATTGGCTTCGGCTCAGGTATCGCTGGGGCTGGCCCAGGACCAATTATTGCCCGATTTTTTCGCCAAGAAAAACAAAGCCGGCGCGCCCTACGCCAGCATATTGGTCAGCTTTGTGGGAATGGTGCCCATCCTTATCCTAACAAAAGATGAGAATTTGGCCAAGCAAATCAGAGACATTATAGATATATCAGTAAAGGCATTCATTGTTGTCTATGCGGCCTGCAGTCTTGCTTTTCTCAAAATATCACTGGTCGAGCGAAAAATTTGGAAGTGCCTCGTCGGCATTTTAGCCATTCTCTTCTGTCTATTATTACTGATGGATTCCGATGTAAAATCCGCCATCATTGTGTCTGTGTTCTTCCTCAGCGGCATTTTTATACTACCATTTCTGAAAAATAGCTGCGGAAAACAGGCGCCGCAGCGATAGGAAATCCAAGAAACTTATTTGGCACCAAGAAATTTATTAGACTTCTTTCGAAACAAAGATATTTCGAGGAATTTATAGGAGCATACGGAGCGCAGGACCGCAGTGTACATGTGGTACATGAGGATCCGAGCACCGAAGCGACGCAGAAAT
>JAIRZD010000003.1 GCA_031267415.1 Holosporaceae bacterium | reverse complement strand
CCTCCGTCTGTTTCCAGCGGGGCTATCGCGTCATTCATACCCCAGGCGGAGTCGGCGGTGCCCATCAGTGACAGCAGCAGAGCCGCCCCACCAACTAATTTCGATGCTTTTTTCATTTTTTTCTCCTTTTATTCAAACAACTAATACTACTACGCCAAAAGTATATCAGCAATGACAGGTCGACACAATATGTTTCGGATATTTAACGACAAACAGGCACGATATATTTCGGATATTTAATGCCAGGAAATGGCAATAGATTTCTTTCGCGACATTCGCTCATCTAGCGCTTTCGCCCGGACTTTGCCATAACATTCCGCAGGATTATCAAACTGGGAATGAAGGTTAGTGGCACGAACAAAAAGAATCCAGTCCAACCCAGCATGTCGGCGGCAATACCGGATATGATGCGGCAGAGCATGCCACCACCGTCGTAGAACGCCCACAGCAACGCGTACTGGGTTGCCTTGTACCTATTGCAGTCGCATAGACTATATAGGAATGCAATGAAGGAGGCTCCCATGCTTCCTTCGGTAATATTATCAATAAAAACAGTGACATAGAGCATGTCCCTGCAGTGTCCCAGCTGGGCCAGCGCCAGGTAGGCCAGACAGGATGACGCGTGTGCAATCGACGTACCGAACATGGCCCGGATAACGCCCATTTTTTTTACGAAATATCCACCGATCATACCTCCGATCAGGGCCGCAACGGCTCCAAATACCTGCACCACATTGGCTATCTCAAGAATGCTGAATCCCATATCCACATAAAACGGCTTGGCCATTTTTTGGGTGATAATATATCCGGCCTTGAACAGTACCACGAGGGCTATCAAATTTTTCCAGTCATCTCTTTCCATAAATATTTTGAATGGACATACCAGGCATTCGAAAATGGTTTTTTTTAGCAGCCTCACGAATTCAGATTTGGAACGATTGGAACTTTCGTAGGACTTTACCATACTCTCTATTTCCACGTCCGGACTATCGTTGATTTGAGGTTCACTGATGCAGCATATAAACGGCGTGCAGCACAGAATTCCAACGGCCATTGCGCCATAGGCGGCATTCCAGCCAAAATAATAGGCCAGATACAGGGAAAAGCTTTTGGCGAAAAACATTCCGATTTTGTAGCCGAAGATTATGACTCCGGCGATGGGACCCAGCATGTTTTTCCTGGCCTTGTCCAGCTGATAGGCATAGAGTGATATGTCCTGGCATCCGTCCGCAAAAGCCACCAGGGATGCGAACAAAATAAGTCTGCAGAGGCTGGAATCCGGACTAGAGCAGGCCATTCCAAGCAGTCCCAAAAACAGCGTAATCTGGCTGGCCACCGCCCAGCCGCGCAATCGGCCTATTTTTTTCGAAAGAAACGGAAAGTTGAATCTATCTATAAATGGAGCCCAGAGGAATTTTAGCGTAAACGGCCAGTGCAACAGCGTAAATAATCCAATTGCCGTGTTGGAAATTCCATATTCCTTCAGCCATAAATCGAGAATGGTTAACGTCAGCAGAAACGGCAGGCCGCAGGAAAACCCAATGAAAAATCTATAATTAATTTTTGGATTACAGTAGGTTCTCAAAAAATCGCTCAAAACTGGCGTAATCCAGCGGTTTTTATCGGGCATTTGGCTAATAAATCACAATTGTGAAAAATTTCTGATAATGCATCATGTGCTCGCCAACCGACTCATCTTTTTCCGTGTGTTTGGATCAAGATATCGTTTCCTCAGCCGGATGGATTTAGGCGTAACCTCCACCAGTTCGTCGTCCTGGATATAGGACAGCGCCTGCTCCAGCGAAATGCTCCGCGGCGGAGACAATTTTATGTTTTCGTCTTTACCCGAGGCCCGCATATTGGTCAACTGCTTTGTTTTGGTGGGATTAACGTCCAACTCATTGTTTTTATTATGTTCTCCGATGATCATGCCCTCATAAACCGGATCGCCGGGTTTTACGAAAAGAGCCCCCCTCTCCTCTAAAAAAAATAAAGCGTATGGAATGGCGTTGCCCAGGGCATTTGAAACCAGCACGCCACGGGTTCTTCCTTCGATGGTACCCTTGTACGGTTCATAGCCAAAAAACGATCTATTCATGATACCGGAGCCACTGGTATCCGTTAAAAACTCGCTGTGATAGCCGATAAGTCCACGGGTAGGAATTATAAATTTTAGGCGAGTTTTACCGGCTCCAGATGGTCGCATATCCTGCAGCACTCCCTTTCGCAGGGTGATTTTTTCCATAACAATTCCGGTAAATTCGTCGTCCAGGTCAATATACAGTTCCTCCAGCGGCTCCAGTTTTTCACCGCTCTGGGATGATATTTTGTAGAGAACGCTGGGGCGACTGATGGACAGCTCGAATCCTTCCCGACGCATGGTTTCAATTAAAATTCCCAGCTGCAATTCGCCACGACCAGCCACCTCAAAAGTATCCTGGGTATCCGATCTTTTGATGGAAATGGAAATATTGCCCTCCGCCTCCTTGGCCAGTCGCTCGCCGATCATTCGGGACGTCAATTTTTTACCTTCCTGGCCGCCGAGCGGGGAGTCGTTGATTGAGAAAACCATGGACAGAGTGGGCGGATCCACCGGAACCGATGCCAATGGCGTTGTAACTTCCGTGGACGATATGGTATCTGCCACCGTAGCCACCTCAAGACCGGCAATCGCTACTATATCGCCGCAGTCCGCACTTTCCACCGGAATGCGCCGCAATCCCTCGAAGGACAGCAATTTCGTCAGACGAGCCTTCTCCACAATGCCGTTTTTTGGATTAACAGCATGTACGGCATCGTTAATTTTAGCTCCACCGCTCAATATCTTCCCGGTCAGTACTCGCCCAAGATATTGATCGTAGTCCAGCATTGTCACCAACATCTGGAATGGAGAGTCGGCACTCAGGGTAGGTGGCGGAACTTTGGTTACGATGGTTTCCAACAGCGGCGTAAGATCACTATGGCGATCGTTAAGATCTTTTATGGCCCAGCCATTGCGGCCGGAGGCATATATTAGCGGAAAATCCAGCTGTTTTTCACTGGCCCCCAGAGCCACAAACAGATCAAATACCTCGTCTATTACTTCATGGACACGGGCATCTGGTTTATCAATTTTGTTGATGACGACGATTGGATTCAGATTCAGGGCCAACGCCTTGGTCAACACAAATTTTGTCTGGGGCATCGGTCCTTCCGAAGCGTCTACTAGCAACAATACGCCGTCCACCATGCTGAGTATGCGCTCCACCTCGCCGCCAAAATCTGCGTGTCCAGGGGTGTCGATGATGTTTAGCTTTATATTATTCCACAGAAAGCTGGTACACTTCGCCAGTATGGTAATGCCCCTCTCTCTTTCCAGGTCATTGTAGTCCATGGCGCAATTTTCCACCTGTTGATTGCAGCGAAACAAGCCGCTTTGCCGAAACATGGCGTCCACCAATGTGGTTTTTCCATGGTCTACGTGGGCGATGATTGCAAAATTACGAAATTCCATTGGTATCCAATCCTATTTTCTACCTTTTCCTGGGCGTGCGGATGATAGCACAATAAGCATTAACATTTCAAAAACATTAGACCCCCACCCTATTCCAGATGGAAAGTTTCAGTCAGATCCCGCCATTCTCCGTCGCTGAGGCCGCTATTTTCCCGGCATACACTTTCGCCCTTCAGCGCCCTATTGACGATGTCGACACATTTGCCCGCAACCGAAACTGATTCTTGCCTGTAATTGACGAACGCCTCATATGCACAGGGTGTCCACCTCTTTACTATCCCAAGAATTACATCGGCGTAGCACCTTATTTCGTATTGGGAGTGAAAATCGGTTCTTAGCTTTAGAAAATGCAGTAGATTATGCAGATCTATTTTCCAGTACATTTCTGTATAAATGCTCACCGGCAGAACGGTGCGGGCCAGTTCCCTGGTGAGAGAAAAATCATCCAGCAGCCGGGAATATTTTTCGTAGGCATCACCGTTGGCACATTTCAGTATTTCCAGAATTTCCAACGCCCGCGCGGAGTCCAGCGGCACTTCGGATTTTCCCTGTCGGCGAAATGTTGATTGGCGAGCGATTTGATCCACCTCCGGCAGATAAAACTCGTTATGCAGAACCGAATATCGGGAGGAATACTCATTTGTACTGGCTGTGCGGTGTCTTATCCATTGCCGCATGACGAATATGGGAAGTTTAACGTGTAATTTCAGTTCGCACATCTCAAATGGAGTAGTATGGCCATGTCGCATGAGATAGTTGATGAGTCCTTGATCTTCCTGGGTTTTTTTCGTTCCACGACCGTAGGAAACCCTCGCTGCCTGCACAATGGAGGCGTCCGTTCCCATGTAATCCACGACCCGGATGAATCCATGGTCCAGTACTTTTATTGGTTTGTATAAAATATCCTCCAATTCCCGGGACGATCCCCGGGCGGTTTCGTTACGGCATTTGTTTCTCAGATCATCTATGGAGACGTCCGATAATTCTTCAAGGCTCATAGCTATCTCGCAAATTTATCGGCCGACTCTAACACATTTCGCGGAAAGGCAACAGCCAAATACTTCGAAATGGCATCGAAATCGTGTATAATAAATGTAAATGGTGGAATCATGAGCAGATATATCCTTACGATAGAGTATGATGGCACTCCGTTTTGTGGCTGGCAGCGCCAGAAGGATGTGGCAACAGCGCAGGGCCGTCTGGAAGACGCCATGCTACCATTTCTAAAAAAAAAGATTACCCTTTTCGGATCCGGACGCACGGATACCGGGGTACATGCCCTAGGCCAGGTGGCACATTTCGATTTCGATGGACACATCGATTGCTTCCGGCTGATGGAATGCATGAATGCTTATTTGCTAGATGTCCCCATGAATGTCCTGTCGTTGCAGGAGGCAGCGGAAGGATTCCATGCCCGCGCCAGCGCCATTGAAAGACAATATCTGTACAAAATTTTGAACCGTCAAGCCAAACCATGTCTGGACGCCAACAGAGTCTGGCACGTGAGCCCAAGACTGGACGCCGCCGCCATGCATAGGGCAGCCCAATTTTTAGTTGGGAAACACGACTTTTCCACTTTCCGGGCCGCCGGCTGCCAGGCGAAATCCCCGGTAAAAACCATGGATCAAATAACCGTTACCCAGGATGGAGATATTTTAGCCATTAGGGTGGTGGCCAGGTCGTTTTTGTATCGCCAGGTGAGAAATATAGTGGGATCTTTGGTATTGGTTGGACGCGGAAAATGGTCGACCCAGGATTTATTGGATGCCCTCGGAGCCTGCGATCGACGCCGAGCTGGTCCAACCGCTCCGGCCTGTGGACTATACTTTGTGGGGACAAAATATCCCTGCGCCCAGTAGACTTCTTTCGAAACATGCGCTCTTTCGGTAATTTCTGCGTCGCTTCGGTGCTCGGATCCTCATGTACCACATGTACACTGCGGTCCTGCGCTCCGTATGCTCCTATAAATTC
>JAIRZD010000002.1 GCA_031267415.1 Holosporaceae bacterium | reverse complement strand
GAATTTATAGGAGCATACGGAGCGCAGGACCGCAGTGTACATGTGGTACATGAGGATCCGAGCACCGAAGCGACGCAGAAATTACCGAAAGAGCGCATGTTTCGAAAGAAGTCTATTAGAAAAGACCGTCCTTCGAATGGTGGGGCCCGGTAAAATTGTGAAAGGGGCAATTTTTACAAACGCCTGAAAAATTCTTCATATCCAGGGGGGGGCGGGGCCCCGGGCTTTGATCCAACTATCTTGTATTGTAATTACTTCCGTGCTATCTAGGAGACGCTGGGGTTAGTTTTTGAGGTGATCATGAGCTTAATTAAAGACGTTGTTACTGTCGGTGGTTGGACAATGGCGAACCGCATCTGCAGCGTGCTAAGAGATATCGCTCAATCGAATTTTTTGGGCGCCGGCATGTTTGCAGACGTGTTTTCCTTGGCCTTTAAATTTTCTAATATGCTCAGAAAATTATTTGCGGAGGGATCCTTTAATGCGTCGTTTCTGCCGATATTTTCCAGTGTACTTAAGGATAAAGGAAAACATGAGGCGCAAAAAATTGCTTCCCAGACTCTTACCTGGCTGGTGTTGGTCGTTTCACTAATAACGATTCTTTGCCTCATTTTTTTTCGCTACATAATGTACGGCTATGCGGCAGGAATTGATCCGGCATCGGAAAAATTTGAGCACCTGGTCAACATTGGCAGAATATGTTCTCCCTACATAGCGGCATCGTTTCTGGTAGCACTGTTTACGGCTATATTGAACACCATAAATAAATTTGCGCTGGCGGCAGCTTCCCAGCTGGTGTTGAATGGCTGCGTTATTATTGCGCTATTTCTCGGAGCCCTGTGCTTTCCAAGTGCCTCCTATGCCATGGCCTGGGGCGTGTTTTTAGCCGGTATAATTCAGTCGCTTATGCTGTGGTATGACGTTAAGAGAAACGGATTTTATGTGAAATTCGATATGTCTCCGAAGAAGGCCGAAGTCAAATTGTTTTTCAAGAAATTGATTTCAGGAGCTGTTGGAGCAGGTGTTTGGCAATTAAACGTGCTCGTGGATTTCGTAATATTATCGTTTTTGCCTACGGGGGCCGTCTCCTATTTCTATTACATGGATCATGTAAATCAAATTCCCATCGGCATACTTGGTATAGCTTTTAGTACGGCACTGCTGCCACCACTAACCCGGGCCATTCATGCCAAGGACCATGGTAGTGCCCAGAAGCAGATGAACTTTGGTCTCCTGTTTGCCCTTATATTTACACTTCCTTCCGCTGTCTTACTAATGTCGCTGAGCGAACCACTAACGGCGGCGATGTACGGGCGGGGAAATTTTGGTCCTGAGCATGTGGCTGCGGCGGCGCCGGCATTGGCTGCTTTTGCCTTCGGACTTCCGTCCTACATGATAACGAAAGTGTTTACCACCACGTTTTTCGCCCATAAGGAAACCAAGACGCCATTGATAGGCGGGATCATATCCATCGTGACGAACCTGCTGTTCGTGGCGGCGCTCATGCCCTACATGAAACACACCGGCATTGCTCTGGCGACATCTCTTTCGTCCTGGTGCAACGGCATATACCTGATGCTGATGCTCAAAAAACTCAAAACCGTCAAAATTGATCCCGAAACCCGGCGTGAATGCCTGAAGCAGTTATTGGTTTCCACAATAATGTTGACATCCATATTGCTGATGAATATGTACATCAGCGTGTATAGTGTTTGCGGCGGCTTCGAAAGACGCATTATGCTGCTGACGATTATTGGCATAAGCTTGGTCATATTCTGTGGTGTTGGGAATAGTATTAAGATATTCACCTTTCTTAACAAAATAAAAGAAATAGAAAAAAAATAAAAATAATGATTTGGTCGCCCTATGCGTCGTTCCAGTGTTTTAGGTTTCGTTAGTTTTCTCGGATCTGGCGGTTTGCCGTGATGCGCTGGGCAAAAACAGCCTATGGGATATTGCTGCTGGCTGTTTTCTGCTTCGGTGGAGCCGTTTTATCCAGTGAAAACAACGCGGCAGCAACCACCGATGTGTCCGATCATCTGATACGATTGCTGAGGAACCTGGATGATCATGGGACTCCTCCAAACCCCATAAGGAAAGTTTATCTAAAAAAAGAAGGGGAGGACTATTTTTTCTGCATCGATTTTTTAGATGACGTATCGTTCACGCCCCGCGTACATACGCTGTCCAACGGCATGAAAATAATTCTTTCCTTTGGAAGACCCATAAAAGCTCCCCGTACCACCAACATTTCCCATGGCATAATAAAGGGGTATTTTTTCGAAAAGTTTGGCAAATCGTCCTTGGTGCTGTTCCTCGCCATGAAAGAAAACGTGACATTTACGAAAAAAGTATATACCAAAAATTCCATAAAAATAGGTTTTAGGCTTAATCGAAAAAGATTAATAGTAATAGATCCAGGACACGGGGGAAAGGACCCGGGGACAAAAGGATTCAGCGGAGATTATGAAAAAAACATTGTCCTGGTCGTTGCCATCGAATTGCGGGAAGTCCTCATGGGGAGCGGGAAATATCGGGTAATTCTGACCCGCGACTCGGATACGTTTCTGCCCATAGAGGATCGCAAAAAGAATATTAGCAAAATGGCCGCCGACATGTTGATATCGCTGCATACCGATAGCAACGATGATCAAAAAGTACGCGGCATATCTGTCTATACGCTGCCCAATCTTAATTTGCTCACCAACTGCGATCAGGAATACAGGGAAGATCAAAATAAATACTACAACATATTGGCGAAATCCCGGAATTTTGCCGGATTGGTAACAGGATATATCCCCAACGCCTGTAAAATAAGCGAAAGACCATGTCGCAATAGCGAATTAAAGATTCTAAAAAATAAATTCCCCGCCGTTTTACTTGAACTTGGCTGTGTTAGCAATAAAGTCGATAATACGCTGCTGCATTCCCGAGAGTTTCGGGAAAAGGTGAATAATGCTATTCTCTATGCTCTGGATGACTTTTTTAAAAAAGAAGATTCGGCAAACAAATGAAACGTCTTTTTAAGATGGCCGCTCTGATGATGTTCCTGGGAGTCTCCGGGATGGCGATAATGCTTTATATTATATCGCTGGATCTGCCGGATCACACTTCCCTGAAGCAATACTCTCCGGAATTGTCGACCAGAGTATTTCTGAAAAATGGTGATAAATTATGCGAATACGCTTCTGAAAAGCGCTATTTTATTCCCATAGAAAGGGTGCCGCGAAAACTTATCAACGCATTTCTGGCGGCCGAAGATAAAAGATTTTATAAGCATATGGGCCTGGATCTGGCCCGCATATCCATGTCCATGATAAACAATCTGCAGAATATACACCTCGGAAAGCGTCCCCAGGGAGCGTCCACCATTACCCAGCAGGTGGCGCGGATATTTCTCATAAAAAGCAATGAGATATCGTACATTCGCAAGATAAAAGAAGCTATTCTATCCTACAGAATAGAATCGACGTTATCCAAAAATGAAATATTAGAGCTCTACCTTAATCAGATATATCTGGGGATGGGATCCTACGGCGTTGCGGCGGCGGCGAATGTTTATTTCGATAAAACGGTGAGTGCCCTGACCATAGCCGAGTGTTCCTATCTGGCGTCTTTGGCCAAGGGAGCCAGCAATTATCATCCAATCAACAACCGGAAACGAGCTTTGGCCCGTAGGAATTGGCTGATAAACCGTCAACTGCGGGATGGATTCATTGGTAAAAAAGAAGCCATGGCTGCGCTACAGGAAGATTTGCTGGTAATTCCGCCGAAAAAAAATGTGACAGCCGAATATTTTTCCGAAGAAGTTCGGAAATATCTGATGGAGAAATTTCCTTCTTCCAGCCTCAATAGGGAAGGGTTAATTGTTCGTGGAACACTGGACACACGTTTCCAGGATTGCGCCTATCGTGCTCTTCGCCATGGTCTCGAAAATGTGGATAGAAAGTTCGGTTGGAAGGGGCCAATTAGAACGCTAAATCTTCGGGATTCGGATAAATCAGATAAAATTGTGGACCAACTGAAAGCCGTGCCCGCTCCGCCAGGATCCCTTGGATTAAAAAAAGCGGTTATCATGAAAAAGAGCAAAAAAGAGGCGACTTTGATAACCGAAGACGGCGAAACGGGGAAAATCGCCGAGGATGACGTCAAATGGGCCAAAAATTTGAAGCAGGGAGATGTAATATTAGTATCGACGTCGAAAAACGGCCGTTTTGCCATTCGCCAGGTGCCGTTGGTGCAGGGAGCCATCGTTGTAATAGAGGTAAATACAGGTAGAATTCTAGCTCTGCAGGGAGGCTATGATTTCGCCATGAGCGAGTTCAATAGAGCCACCCAGGCTCTGAGACAATGCGGCTCCGCCTTCAAGCCATTTGTATATTTGGCGGCGCTGGAGAATGGATTCTCGCCCAATTCTGTTATCAACGCCGAACCGATGGAAATTGACACCGGGGCCGCTGAACTGTGGAAACCAAAAAATTATCATGGTTCCAGCATCGAAAAAACAACACTGCGGCGTGCTCTGGAGAGGTCAATCAACACTGCCACCGTACGAATCGCCTGTGAACTGGGCATCGATAAAATAGCGAAAATGGCCCGGCTGTTTGGTATATTCGAAAATATGCCGAAACTTTTCTCCTTTGCTCTGGGCGCCGGCGAAACCACATTGTTAAAAATGACGGCCGCCTATGCCATGATGGCCAATGGTGGGAAACGGATAACTCCCACGATGGTGGACTATGTGCAGGACAAAAGAGGTCGCCTAATATATAAGATGGGTGGACCGAAGTACGATGCGCTCGTGCCGTTTAATGCGGGAACTCCTCCAAGGTTAAGCGATAACCGCGAACAGATCATCAATGCCCAAAGCGTCTACCAAATGATATCCATACTAGAGGGGGTGGTGCAGAGGGGGGGCGGTTGGCAAGCAAAATCATTGGGAATTCCATTTGGTGGGAAAACCGGCACCAGCAATGAAAGTCGGGATGTTTGGTTTATGGGAATCACCCCGGATGTGGCGGTTGGAGTATTTGTTGGCTTCGATGATCATTCGAAAAGTTTGGGGAAAAATGCCACCGGCGCCAGTATAGCCCTTCCAATCTTTATCGACTTCATGGGTAAGATAAAAAAATTTCTGGTGGCAAAGCCATTTAAAATTCCCGAGGGCATAAGATTAAAGAAGGTGGATCTGGAAACCGGAGGTCCGCCTTCTGGCAGCGCTGCAACCATAATGGAGGCCTTCAAGGATGACGAAGGGGAAAACGAACAGCTGCCAGTGATGGGAAACGTCAATAAATTACGCGAGTTAATTTCTGAAAAAATGCCCCAGGATTTGCAGGACACCATTGCCCAACCTTCCAACGAAGCTGCTCCACTCAGTATTCTGGGAGTTTACTAGCCACTGACCTAATTCAATAGACTTCTTTCCAAACAAAGATATTTCGAGGAATTTATAGGAGCATACGGAGCGCAGGACCGCAGTGTACATGTGGTACATGAGGATCCGAGCACCGAAGCGACGCAGAACTTACCGAAAGAGCGCATGTTTCGAAAGAAGTCTATTGTACTTTATTCCTGAAATGGCGAAGTTAACCATCAGATTACGTAAGAGAAATTTCCACCAGTTTCCAATTCAATTTGATAATCGAAGTGAACTCCAAAATTTCTCCACAATCACTACGTATACTGTAACTTTGAGCAATATCTTTGTAAAGATCTTTCACACCAAAATCAA
>JAIRZD010000001.1 GCA_031267415.1 Holosporaceae bacterium | reverse complement strand
GAATTTATAGGAGCATACGGAGCGCAGGACCGCAGTGTACATGTGGTACATGAGGATCCGAGCACCGAAGCGACGCAGAAATTACCGAAAGAGCGCATGTTTCGAAAGAAGTCTATTATGCTTCCAATGACAGTCAGCAGAGATACATATATGTACATTAAGGAGATTTATAGTGAATAACGTTTTGAGAGCCATCGCGCTGACACTTGCCGCGGCCGCTCTATTCATTGGTTGCGAGAAAAAAGAGGATTTGCCACTGGTGGCCATCGCCAATTATGGTCCGCTGAAGGATTTGGAGCTTTCCCTGGAGGGACTAAAGGCTGAACTGAGGGAAAGCGGGTTTCGGGATGGGGAAACGGTGCGTATATCGGTGGTGGACATCGCTTTCGACCATGCCCTTATCCCACAGACCATAGCCAATTTGAAAAATAGTAATCCGAAGGTGATGGTGGTGGTTTCGACGCCGCTCGCCCAGTTCGCC
This sequence comes from Holosporaceae bacterium, assembly GCA_031267415.1. GTDB lineage: Bacteria > Pseudomonadota > Alphaproteobacteria > UBA3830 > UBA3830 > BNWE01. Next base: position 15,114 of record JAIRZD010000001.1, on the reverse strand, counting down.
AGGGGGAAAATCCTGGATATTCCGCTGGTTTTTCATGCTATTACGGATCCGGTGGCTGCCGGGCTGCTGAAAGATCGCGGAATGGCCGGTGGCAACATCACCGGGAGTTCGGATAAGCAGAATCTGGAAATACTGCTTGGATTCGCCAAGGACATCCTCCCGGAGGCAAAGGTAATTGGGTTGATGTGCCTTAGCTCGGATAGCAATGACGCCGCCCTGCTTGCCATGATGGAGAAAGCTGCGCCTTCGTTTGGGTTGTCAGTGCTGAGTATAGCAGTGGATCAACTGCGGGATATACCTGTTCGCATGCAGGAATTTCGCGACAGGGTGGATTTTATCTATGTTGGAGCCAGCGGATTGCATGCGGCAATGCCATCCATCGCGGCTGCAGCTTCTAAAATGCATATTCCGGTTTTGGATTCGGAGGAACAGTCGGTGCGGGACGGATTGGCTCTGGGCAGTTTCGGAGTGAATTACGAATCTGTCGGCCGCAACGCGGGTAAGCTGGTGGTGAAGATACTGCAGGGCATTGCCGTTGCTGATTTGCCGCCGATTTTTCCGGCTGCGCAGGACCATAGGTGTTTTGTAAATAAGAAGTTGGCGAACAAATTTGGGATCCGGATTCCGGACAAGGCAATAGTGGTGGAGTGAGTTAAAATGGTGCAATTGCAAGGTGTAAACAAATCTTTTAGCGGAGTTTTTGAGCCGGTGTTAAAGAAAATAAATTTATCGCTGGGGAAGGGAGAGTACTGCGTTGTTATAGGCGCGAATGGCTCAGGAAAATCGACACTGCTGAAAATTATCAGCGGGGAATACGAAGCGGACTCGGGCAGCGTCAGTCGCCGGGGGGATGTATCTCAGGTGGTACAGGATGTGAACAAGGGAACAATCCCGGCCATGACCATGCTGGAAAATATTGCTCTCAGCGGCATGAAAATGCCTCGTTTCGCCTTCTATAAGCGCCACAAAAGCGATATCCTGGACAAGGTGAGATCATTGAACGTGGGTTTGGAGAAGTACATCGATAATCCAATAGGGGTACTATCCGGGGGGCAACGCCAGACCATCGCGACCTTGATGGCGCTGAATTCCGGCAGCAGGATTCTCCTGCTGGATGAGCATACGTCGGCACTGGATCCGAAGATGCAGCGGCTACTGATGGAATATACGGCTAGATCGGTGCGAGAAAAGGAGATTACGACGTTAATGATTACGCATAACATGGAGGATGCTCTGAACTACGGCGACCGCCTGATCATGATGCACAGGGGGCGAATCGTTGAGGATCTGAGTGGTCCCCGGAAATCGCAGCTGACTATTCAAAAGTTGCTGGATATGTTTCATAGGTTCGAAGACCAAACCATGGTTGGTGATGGAGGATTTAATGTCGATTGATCTTGTGCTAAATGGATTGCAGCAGGGGCTCGTTCTTGCCATAATAGCCTATGGAATTATGATCCCGTTCCGGTTTCTGGATTTCGGGGATTTGACCGCGGACGGCGCCTATCCACTGGGTGGGGCTGTCTGCGCCGTTTGTATAATGGGAAATGTCCATCCGATCGTGGCCATCGCGATCAGCATGGTCTGCGCGGGCCTCATGGGGATTTGCACGGCGCTTATCCATTTGAAGTATCGTATTAACTCGATGCTGGCGGGAATCATTCTCAGCACCATGATATACAGCGTAAACCTGCGTATCATGGGCAAACCCAACGTCGCTCTATTTGATTGTGGCGGTTTGTTCGGCTCGGATATTTACACTAATATGCTGGTGATAATGTTGTTTTTGCTGATTTGCATGGTCCCGTTTGCCCTGTTTCTGCGGACCGACTACGGATTGCGATTCCGGGCCGTTGGGCTTAATCCAGGTCTTGCTAAATTGCAGGGGATCAGCATCGCGAAGTATACCATTTTCGGATTATTCATAGCCGGATCGTCCTTTGGACTTGCCGGCAGTCTCATGGTTCAGCTGCAAAACTATATGGACGTGGGCATCGGCGTAGGGATTCTGATCCATGGCCTTGCCAGTCTGATGATAGGAGAAGCCATCGTAGGTAACGCTACGCTGAATCGGCAGTTATTGGCTCCTGTGCTGGGGGCATTGGTGTATCAGCAGATCCAGGGTGTCGCGCTTTCCTTTGGGCTGGCTCCGTCGGATTTGAAATTTTTTACCGGCAGCATTGTGCTATTGGTCATCGCTTTAAAATGCAGGGAAAGTAAAGGTTGAATCTAGGTGGATTTATTTGTACTCTGAAAATCAATGACGGAATCGAGATTATTTTATTATGGGCTCTGGTATGGAAGCCAAAAACCTCGTGAAGCTCCGGGGGCAGCTGGAAAGCGTTACCTATGAAAACGAGGAAAATAGCTACGTCGTAGCCAAGGTGCGGGTGTATGGCTATGCGGATTTTGTAACAATTGTCGGTAATATCCCGTCCCCAACTCCAGGCGAGATTCTGGACATGTCTGGCGAATGGCATAGCCATCCAAAATTTGGCGACCAATTTAAGGTCGTGTTCTGTTCCTGTTCTGTGCCGGCATCCGTATATGGGATTGAAAAATATCTTGGATCCGGTCTAATTCGCGGACTGGGTCCGGTGATGGCCAAGCGCATCGTTAAAATATTCGGCGAAAAGACGCTGGACGTCATTGAACAATCAGTGGAAAAATTATTGGTCATCGAAGGTATCGGCCGACGTCGTATCGAAATGATTGCCAAGGCCTGGATTGAGCAAAAAGAAGTGCGTTCAGTCATGGTTTTTCTCCAGGGCCATGGAATAAGCTCCGCCTATGCCAGTAAAATCTATAAAAAATACGGGAACGATTCCATAGCAGTAATAAAAGAAAATCCCTATCGATTGGCCCAGGATATTTTTGGCATAGGATTTCTTACGGCGGATAAAATTGCCCAAAAACTTGGGTTCGATGAACAGTCACCCCAGCGAGCCGAGGCGGGGATCATGTATGTGATGTATGAGCTTACAAATGAAGGCCATGTCTATTATCCGCGGCCGGAACTGATTGCCAAAGCCAAAGAAATGCTGTCGATGGTGGATGACGTGGTGCTGGAAACTGCCATGGAATCCCTCCTGATGGAGAATAAAATCGTCATTGAAAATTTGCGAACGTCGGATGCCGCAATGGGCAACGTTTTTATAACCGGCTATCATGCGGCGGAAATCCAGACGGCAAAAATGCTGATGGAAATTCGGGATACACCTAAAAATACGAAGAAAATATGCGATGATACGGCCCTCGCCTATACCCAAAAAAAGTTATCAATTAAATTTGCTACCAATCAAAATGAGGCTGTGAGGGCTGCCATAAAGAATAAATTACTGGTGATAACCGGGGGGCCTGGCACCGGTAAAACCACCATCACCAAGGCTATTCTGGAAATTTTTTCGTTGGTGACCGATAAAATTCTGCTGGCTGCTCCCACCGGTCGGGCGGCCAAGCGCATGTTCGAGGCCACAGGCCGGGAAGCAAAAACCATCCATCGACTGCTGGAATTTGATCCATCCAAAAAGGGATTCAAGCGCGATGAAAATAATCGGCTGAATTGCGATCTGATAATTTTAGACGAAGCCTCTATGATCGATATATTGCTCATGTATCACCTGCTCAGGGCTATTCCGCCGCAGGCAACGCTGGTTCTGGTGGGAGATGTAAATCAATTGCCGTCGGTGGGAGCGGGAAGTGTATTGAAGGATGTTATTAATTCCAAGGCTTTTTCTGTGGTGCGGTTGAACGAAATTTTTCGCCAGGCGCAGCGTTCTTCAATAATTGTGAATGCCCACAAGATCATCAGCGGGCAATATCCCCTAATTGACAACTCCCCCGGGGCCGATTTTTATTTTCTTCGTGAAGATGAACAGGAAAAGGTGCTGGACAAAGTTCTAGGGATGGTGAAGGAGCGTATTCCCAAAAAGTTTGGCTATAACCCGTTGAGTGAAATACAGGTCCTAACTCCAATGAATCGCGGAATGGTGGGCACGGCGAAAATAAACGAATCGCTACAGGATGCCATCAATCCCCATGGAGCCGAAATAATCCGCGGTGGCAGGCGTTACCGTGTCGGCGACAAAGTCATGCAGATCCGCAACAACTACGATAAAAACGTATTCAACGGCGATATGGGACAAATTACGGACATGGATTCCGAATCCCAAACGCTGTCGGTCAACATCGATGGCCGTGAAATTAACTACGAATATTCGGAATTGGACGAACTGACCCTGGCCTACGCCGTCTCCATACATAAGAGCCAAGGTTCCGAGTATCCGGCGGTGGTATTGCCGCTGGTCATGGGGCATTACGTCATGTTGCAGCGGAACTTGCTCTATACCGGCATTACGCGGGGTAAAAAGCTTGTGGTTGTCATCGGCAGCAAAAAAGCCATGTTTATAGCCGTTAATAACAACAAGATCGCTACCCGCAACAGCTGGCTATGCGAAAGGCTGGTGGAGTGCGGAGGCAATGACCTCCCGACTTTCTAAAAATTGAAGGTTTCTCCGACCCGCACCAGGATACTCTGCTGTGCGCGTCCAAGTTCAATGGAATTGTGGTTAATTTTTATTATTTTAAAGTCGCCGATATGGTCCTTTAGCGTTAGCCAGCGGTCATCCACGAAGGCTTTGGTATTTGCTATTGCACAATGCAGGGAGTGGGATAAAGTTTCCGTGCGTCTAGCCGATTGGAATATGTGGAAGGGCGCGACGCGATGCTTTTCTTTTGGCGGAACGCTAACAATTTCCAATATCTTTTTGTCTATGGTATGGAATACACATTTGATTTTTACCAATAATTCGCTGTCATTTTTTTTAATTATTTCCAGTTGCTGGAATTCTATGATTCCCGGACATTGTTTGCAGATGGCGTCCAGAAAGTCATAAATTTGTTGTTCGGAGACGGCGGAAAACTTTATTTCCATTATCCGGCTGGCTGAATCAGGCGTATCATTATTTATTGAGCTCTCCCGGAAAAAAACTTCGCCAATTGCTATGCTCTGGGCGATTCTGCCAAGAAAATCACGGTAATTGACGACCGGAGCTCCTCCATTGCAAACCACGTTGGCCAGTGGAGCGCCGGAGATGCTCTTCTCAACCCTTGCCAGCGTGTTCTTACTTATCTGCAGGGATTGGTTTTGCAAAAACAGTTCTTCCAGATGATTTCCACTAAATAAATCTGCGATTCCAAAAGCTATAGCCAGCGCCAGCAGACAGAGTATTTTTATTTCGCTTTTATGCATATCACCGCACCGTATTTCGTGCCGGATGAATCTTGTGTGTCGATTTTTTCATATTCGGCGTTTCCGCGGGCAGATTTTTCTAGCTGAATGGCCACGGTATCGGAGTGTAACTGTTGTAGTTTATCCTCGACCAATCGATCTAGTGAGGTGTTTATGGTTGCGGAATCACAGTTTTCCATAATCAGGCGCTCTACGGGGATATCGTTTTGGTTTATGATGGCCGATATCTTCCCCAGAAGCTTCAATGGATTTTTAGCAACCTTCAGGATTCGCAGTAGTTCTTCCGCCTGCCGTAGTGTATGGTCATTTATGCGAAATTTTAGGTGGCTGGAAATATTTTGGACTATCTTTTCGGAAAATTTTTCCGAAGTGGCGCTGGGTGGCTGCAGCTCGGCGCATTGTCTCTCTTGATTAACTAGCCACATCGATTCCAGCCCGATACAGCAGGACAGAGCAAGGCAGATTTTTTTATGGTTTACCCTCAGGGTCTTGCGCAGGTAACTCTCCCTCTGGCCCCAAGGATAAATATCATCCCGGGCGTCCAAAAATTTCAGTAGTGTTCGCTCCACGTCGTCGGATTCTTCGATGAAGGTAACGCCGGAGGAGTCGTTGATGCCATCGATGCCACGGAGAGTGGAAATTACTTCCAGTGGTCCTGACATTCCAAAACGGCCAAGATATTTTCTGGTATCCACCAGCGCATTGGATATCTCTTTCGGGGAACGGCAGTTAATCAACCGGGATAGAACTATGCCGTCGCCTCTGCCAGCCACCATTTTCAGACCACTGGACTGATGCTGAGCCACATATAGCCACCAGGTTGTGTCGCCGATTTCCCGGACACTTTTGCAAAAGTTAGCTATGATGCATTCGATGGGGAACAGGTCGCCGCAGGTCTTTAATTTTTTTCCCAGATCTCCGCTAATGGCGCTTTTTTGCAGATAAAAATCCATTTTTTTGAAAATATTGAAATCGCGCCGGGGCAACAGGAATACATCTTCGAAAGTTCCGGAAACTTTTCTTGCACAGCTGAGTGCATCCCGGGCGTCCCCATAGCTGCAATTGGAGAGGGTTTCCAGCGAGAAATCAATTTCTGACCTGTCTAGAATTAGTTTATATTTGCCCAGATCGTCCGGAATAAATTCCGGCGGTCGAGTATCTTCCCCCCATTCTTCGTCAAACATCCTGAGATTTTTTTCCCCAAAAAGCGCATGCATGTCAAGCTCCGGCGCCCTCCACGTAGCCATATATTGGCAGTAGTAAGCCGCTAAGGATTATGGCCAAAATTACTCCGGTAAACAGTGTTAATCCTATACTCAATTGCTGCCCCAGTGACTTTATGGCGAAAAATATTTCATCATACTGCGCGTCGCTTACGTGACAAAAGCTGGCGGATAAATTGCCGCTTTCTTCGCCCACCAGTAGCGCAGATAGCACTTCTCCGGATACTAATTTTATTCGCGAAAATGATTCGCCGACGGAATAGCCATTGGCCAGGTACTGCTTGGCCAGCTGCAATTCTTCCCGAATGGACTGAAATTGCGCAGATGCGATTGCCAGATCCAGAGCTTCCATAAAAGCTAATTTTGCGTCCAGAGCTATGTGTAGGATTTTGCAAAATTGCCACAGACTAATTTTAGTGGCGATATCTCCTATTTTAGGGATTTTTAGCAAATATCCCTTCATTTTTTCCCGCCCATTCCTGCTTAATAAAAGTGGGGTGGAGGCTGCCAGAAGTAATACCAGGGAAAATACCAATATTTCGGATAATTTTGGCAGGATATCTATGACAAACGTGGTCATGAAGGGGATGTCGTTCTGTCCATAGTCTCGCAGCAGAGATACCACCAGCGGTGCCAGCAGATAAATGCTGAAAACCAGGATGAGCGTCGCCAGCAGCAGCAGGAAGATGGGGTACATCAGAGCGCGTTTTATGTGATTTTTCCAGTTGGACTGCAGTTTTAAATATTTTAAAATATTTTTTATTATTTCGGATAAATTTCCCGTTTGTTCCGCTGATTTCAGTAAAGTAATAACGGTTTTATCGAATATGCCTACGCATTTTTCAAAGGCAATTCCCAGTGACGAACCGTTCTTTAGGGAGTTCAATATATTCGCCAAGGAGGCTTTTAATGCCTTATTTCCGTGAAGTTCCAGAAACGAAGCCAGGGCTTTATCGATTCTAATTCGGCATTTTAATTGCATATCCACATGGAAGAAAAACATCAGCATATCTTCCAGTGCCACTTTTTTTTCGGACAGCCGCGCTTTTTCGATAACCAGTGGATGATATTTTTTTGTCCGCAGCATGTTGTATACTGATTTATAGTCATCTGCCATCAGGGCGCCGTTGATTTTCGCGCCACCATGGGAGAGGGCAGAGTATTTATATATCGACATTTTTTATGACTCTTTCCACTTCACAGATATCTGTTAGCGAACGCCTGATGGCCTCGGCGGAGCTTTTTGCGAACGTTTTGTCTAGCTGGAGATCGTATATATCGCCGGATGCTAGCAGTAGTTTCTTTTTTTCTTCGGAAAAATATATGTATTCGGTCAGGGGGAAGCGCCCGGCGTATTTTTTGTCGGTGCCACTGCCGCCGTCTATTTTTCTCACCAATCTCTGGGAAAAAATGCCGATCAGAGACGGCACAATATCAGATAACTTTAGATTTAGGTTAACTAGCCGGCGGATGCCTTCCAGGGGAGTTGAGGCGTGGATGCTGGCCAGCACCAGCCGCCCGGTGAGAGAGGCCCGCAGGGCAATGTGGGCGGTTTCTTCGTCTCTTATTTCACCTATGAATACCACATCCGGATCTTGGCGCAGAATTGACCTAACCCCGTCGGCAAAGGACAGCAATCCATTTTCCCTTAGCTCCATCTGATTTATGCCGTCCATTTGGTATTCAATTGGATCCTCCAGTGTCATGATGTGGATTGAGGTGTCGTCTATTTCCTTTAGCAGGGAATACAGCGTTGTGGTTTTTCCGGATCCGGTGGGGCCGGCGATCAGAAAAATACCGCAGTGAAAAGAAATGACTTTTTTCAGCCAGAGCAGATCTTCCGGAGGAAACTCCAATTCTTCCAATGACTTAATGCCGCTGGATGCGTCAAGGATCCGGATGGCGATGCTTTCCTCGCTCTTATCAATGTGGGTTGAGATTCTCAGATCAACAGACTTTCCTCCCAGCGAAATTTTTGCATGACCACTTTGCGGGTGATGGCGATCGGTGATATCCAGCTTTCCTGTGAGCTTCAATTTAGCCTTGATGCGGGACCAGGAGTCAAAGGACAGCGAGGTCTGCTGCTGGAGTAGTCCATCGATTCTACTGCGCACGCGCACGTGGGTTTCCAGCGGTTCAAAGTGAATATCGCTGGCCCCGCTTTCCAGTGCATCGAATATAATTTTATTCAACAGCAGAAGTGGATTATTATCGTCGATATCGTTGCTGCCGTTCCGAAGAATTTCTATAAATCTCAAAATTTCGCTTTCCTTTGCCAGGAAAAACTCCGTTTTCATATTTTTGAAGATGGCTTTGATTTTATCCAGGGCTTTTAAATCGCCGGGATCTGCCATGGCGATCTTCAGATGATTTCCTTTTCGAAAAAATGGCAGCGCCAAACAGCTCAGCGCCGTTTCGTGGTCGATCAGGCCGAGGACCGCCGCATCAACACAGGCAAATTCCAATGTTATGCTGTCCATGGAGTAGAGTTTCGCCAAAATCTGCAGCAGATCGTCTTCGCCTAAAAATTTATGCTGGACGGCCAATTGACCGAATAACAGGGGCCTGGTTTTTTGGGAATTAAGCACCACCTCCACTTGTTTCTGGGTCAACAGGCCCTTCTGCACCAAAATATTCCCCAGACATTGGAAGGTGAAATCGTTTTTCTCCATCGTCACGGCCACACCGCCTACCCCCTAACCCACACTTTGATTCTATCGTTTTTAGTGGTAAAAAAAGCTTAATTTGCTCAGGAAATCTTCTATTCCCATGTGCCCGGAGCAGATTCTGGTATCGAACCATGGTAGAATGTTTCGTGTTGCTTGTTTTTATAAAAAAAACATCATATACTCCGGAGAATATGTGGTGGTCTTAGTTTTTTATTTTTGGTGTATTATGAAAAAAATTGTATCAACATTGCTTATTTTTGGTTTGGCTGCGAATGTCGCCCTGGCAGGGGAAGAGGGCAGCAACACGGTTCGAAACGAAGGGCTTTACTTCACCGTGGGTGTAAGCGCCAGTAGCGGCAAACAAACCGCCGAGAGTGGGCTCAGGATTAAATCTGGGTATGCGACCCCTGCTGAGCCGTTGGGTAGGGATGGCCTGTCGCACGACGCGCTGTTTCCTGGCATGGGCGGCGGTGTGGTTCCGTGGCTGGGGGGGGGGCTAGACGGGCGCACCATGCTGCAAGAACTCAACACCCACGGGATAACAGTCGTCGATCTGAATTTCGCCACAGTGGGGGGTGGGGGGATGAACCCGGGAGATATAACCGGCCTGACGTTGGATACTACCGTGGCTGATTACGACAACGTGCAGTCTTCGGGACTAACTCTAGGAGTGGGTTGGACTGAGTATTTGGGGAACCGTATGACAGTCGGGCTAGAATTGGATATAAATTGTGGAAAAAGTAACAGCCGTACCAGGAAACCCGAGTTCTATGGGTTCAATCAAAACGACATGCCGAATTTGGAGTTGACTACGGGGGGATTGGAAATGGATGTGGGTATAAAAGTCGGTTATAGAGTAACGGATACTGTCGGCATGTTAGGGCTGCTGGGGGCCCGAGCGAAACGTAATGGATATAGATTAGGGGCCGTGGAGAATAAATCGCGTAAATTCATACCATATTTTGGGTTCGGGGTCACCGCGGACATAAAAAAAGGGGTGAGCTTGACACTTGATATGAAATTCCAGAAGGGGACGCGCAAACAGAGTAGCTATAACAACACGGCTGCGGCTACCGTGCACTATGCTGCCGACGGGACTGGGGGAAAGTGGATCGAGCAAGTGAGTAACGCCGATGTGGGCACGTTATACGGAGGCGAGGGGTCGCGTAAGTACCATAACCGCAGTATCGGCGTCCGGATCGAAATCTACCCGTGCTTGTTGTAAATGTAACTTGGCCAGGGATTGGGCGGGATGCAAGACCGTGTACTAACTATAGGATAAGCCTTACGCGGCTCCTGTGCGGTGGTGTGAATGGGCAGCGGGCTACCGGGCATGGCAGCCAGGCCGGATAGAGTGCTGATCGGAAAGAAAACCCAAAAAACGGTCCCCCGGCTGCAATTCGGCATGTAGAGGGACCTCTGGGGAATGTAAATCGTAAGGCGTCGCCTCCTGCCGAGAGAGTGCTAAAGAGCGGAAAGTCGAGAGTGTTGTCGGCTCTAGGCCCGGAAGGTCGTCACCACGGCCAAGACTGACATGGGGAAACGAATCGTGACTTTGGGGCATGGGACCTTGGCCGGAAAGAAAAAAGTCTGTGGAATTGGTTGACAAGCACCTGGTTGGGTGCTATATTGGCCTTGTGGTGTTATTATTTGTATAATGGAGAACTGATATGAAAAAAAATTTAGGTTTGAGACTAGGCTTGGCTGCCAGTTTGCTGCTGGGATGTCATGGAGGCCAGGCGATGGAATTGGCGACGGTAATAGGCTCTGTGCAGGATTACGTGAACTCGCTGACAGACTATGTAAAAAAACCACTCTATAAAGGGTTGCTAGAACGTCATTTGCTTACTGTGAGGAGTAACACAAGAAGAAGCCTGGCTAGCGCATTCGGGCAGAGAAAAGACTTAACTTGCGAGATCTTGTCCAGACAACTAGAAGGTACCGCCGACGCTACCTTAGGGCTAAGTAATGTGGATAAACGCACCCTCATAGCACTTTTGAAAGAAGTTTCGGCTGTTGAGAAAAAGGGAGGGGAAGAGGAAAAGGCGGGGGACGATAGTAAGACACTGCGAGGGGACAGCGACTCCAAAGGGAGCCATAGTAACCCTCCCGCAGCATCCAAAAGCCTCGGGGAGAGCGATCAGCCGAATAATAAGAATAACCCACCTCGGCCAAAAATGGAGGGGCAGCCAATGTTCCCTCTGTTGAACGAGACACCCTCATCCCAAGCACTATCGGATAACACGATGGCACTCGATGCAGGAAACCACACTCCGCCCGTGATACCTATGAGTATGAGTGACTTGAAGCCAGGTAGTATCGTGCAAGGGATACTCTCGAGTTACCAGAATAGGGGGGATAACCCCGGCTCGCAGCTCAGCACGATCAGCGAGTCGGATATCGACAGCTTTGATTTAAGGAGCTTCGAGAGCAAGTTAAAAAATTACCAAACGACGAAGGTAGGGGGTACCGGTAACCCGCCGGTAACTCGCGTAAACACAGCCAGTGCCGGTAGTGCGGATGAAAAGGCTAACAGAATACAAGCGAAACGGGAAGCGTTGAATAGAAAAAAAGAAGAAAGTATGAAATTGGCAGCGGATAGAGCTGCGGCAGCTAGGGATGCCGAAATGAAAGCGGAAGCAGCGAAAAAAGCTGAAGAAGCTGACAGGGCGTTAGCTGAGCAGTTACAAGCTGAGAAAGACAAGCAAGCCGCGGCGACGTTAATGACTAAACGAAAAACTACCAAGGCCAAGCCGCCTATAAATAAGCCATTCATGGAAAGTGTATTTTGGGCCACTAACAATGGGTCGCCGTCTGCGGACGCTACCCAGAATCTATGGACCTGGGAACTGACTGACGAAGGGGGACATGGGGATGAAATAGAGCGGAAATTGAGCGATATCGCGGCCGAAATAACGGGCAAAAAGATATCGGATGAAGAGACATTGAGAGAAACGATCGCGCTGGAATTTGAAGAAATAGAAGACGCTCTGGGAGCGAATACTCCGATGGTAAATTTCGTGACAGAGCGGTTGATGCTCATGTACCCGGAATTGAAAAAAGGGGATCACGCTGCCGCAGGAAATTTGGCCGACAGCCGACCATCTACGCCACCCGCCGCACAAGACCCGCTGAGTATCGAAGAAAAAATCAAGGCAGTAGAAGATTTCGAAACATGGGTGCGGTTGTCAGAAAACGCGGAGCAAGATGAATTGAATAGAGCGCAATGGTTCGTGTCGGGGCACTGGGCGGAAAAGAAAGATGTGAAGTTGATACAGGAGCTGGTCGGCTTGCTAGGGGGAAGAAAAGCGGTGTGCGAGTTTGTGAATGCTCTCCGTGTGAACGAAGAAGGAGACGGGCCAGAAGAGGCATATATAAACGAGCTATTCGAGAGTCTGGGATATGAGGGGGTAGAAGAGGGGGACTATAAGAGGTTATTGAACGAGTGGATAAAAAAAGAAGGAAACGTGATGGCAACCCACGAGGCAGTGCATACTCTGCATTACGGGGAATCGGAGGGGATTTCGGTCAAAGAACTGACAGAGGAAGTAAAAATAAACAGAGAGAGGAAGGCGGAAGTTGAGACTTATAAGGGTCGGACGAAAAAAGTGGAGGCGAAAAAGGAAGGGAAACCCGAGCCGTCTAAGGCGGATAAAAAGGAAAACGTTATAGTGGTTAGCGAAGATGAGATAGAGCTGGCGAATTGGATAAAGGGCTGTGCCGAACTGGCTGCTAACACGACTGATCGATTGGGGTGGATGGCGTCAGGAAAGTGGGGAGGAAAAAATAGAGTGGAAGAAACAAAGGGATTGCTAAAATTGTTCTTAAGTAAAGAGAGGGTGAGTAGCTTCCTGCAAACACTCCCTGTTAAGACAGCTAATGTAGTAAATAGAGCAAAAGAAGTCAAAAAGGTATTGGAGGTGGTGACGAAATGGGAACTGGGAGTAGAAGCTTACGCGGAGTTGATAAAGGAGTGGGTAGAAAGTGAATTCGAGGCAAGAAAAGCCGCCGGCACCAACAAGAAAACGTGGGATTACGGTCCGGGGGAAACCTGCACAATAGAAAACCTGGCGGGGGTATTAAGCATATTTCAGAAAAACCAGGAATTCGAGGAAGATAGCTGGAAGCTAACTGACGAGAAAAAAGTGGATAATAGCCGTGAATCGAGGAAGCACGAAGAGCAGAGAGCATCGAAAAATGTCTATGAGCTGTTCAGTGGTCTGGACTGGACAGATAAAGAGAAAAACAAATACCTCGTGGCGGGGCTGCGGAGAGAGTTGAAAAACGAGGATGAGCTGAGACAGCTGCTGAGCTACCTGCCGTACACCGAGAAAGAAGAAAAAGGATTGAAAGCGAGTGTGAGAAGTTTGCTGAAAAAAATCCGAGATGGGGTGGAAGAGAAAACGGAAAAAGATGTGCGCTTGCTGTCGTATACTGATCTGCTGGTGGATTGGGTAAAATACGTGGGGATGAGTGGAAATACGCTGAAAGGTTATGAGGGGTTGCGACCAATAGGATCAGTGGAGGAGTTAATAGAGAGCTTGTGCGTTGAACAAACAGAAGAGGAAGCGGTAGAGAAAGATGAGGTGAAGGTTAACAACTCCGTGAGTAAGGATAAAAAAGAAGAGCAAGTAGGAGGAAGGAACCCGGAAGAGAATGATGCGACTGCCATAGATAGCAATAAGAAAGAAGGAAGGAACGTATCGAAAGAAGAAAAAAACGAGCTGAGCAAAAAGCGGATAGCTTCGTATGAAGGTGCGACCGTTGCAGAGAGAAAGGATAAAATACGGAAAGACCTAAAAAAGGTACTGACCGATTACTCGGAGGAGGCGTTCAAGGTCGTGGATAAGGTATTAGACGACTGGTTGGCGCGGCCGAAGTCAGGAGGTGTGATGAGTGACCTGATGGGGGCAATCAAAAAAGAATACAGAAAGACATTAGCGGACAAACAGGTCAAGGGAGCTAAGTGAGATATTGAGGTCGGTAATAGGCAGAGGGTACGCCCGGAGAAATACTCTGGTGGGGGCAGGGACGAAACGGCTCGTCCCCCTCCTTCTGTTCCATTCCGAGGAGGAAGGGATCAGACGCGGGGTTGGGCCGCGGGTACGGGCCTGGAAACTGGCTCCTGACAGCTTCTTGCAATATAGCAGATTCGCTTCCCATTTACTGCATGAAAGCGTTGGAAATTCAAGTCCTGAGGGTCAAAAATACCGCAACTGAAAAGCGAATCTGCTATAGTGCTCGGTTTCTTTGATGAGGGCGGCTCTCTGGGGAGCCGCCAGATTCGTTTTATCCTCGGGGAGTGATATGAGCGAGCGTGGAATTCAGCAGGTCACTCATTCGAAAGTGGAGTACTAAACGTCCCTCAGGGCAAAATCGCGTTGTCTCTGTTCCGCTGGGAAGATTTCGATGTGATTTCAATATATTACGATAAATAATTCAGGAAAATGATTGGCGGCGGGTGAGAGGGAATCGGAAAATAATGGGAAAGCGCGCTAAAACGTACACACATATTTGTACCAAATCAGAGAACAATTGCTCATCCTGTTTTATACCAAGTCTCACTTCAGATTATCCAAACGGCTCTTCGCATACGCTCATTGCCAAGCCATAGGCGGATCGCAATGGAAAGTTTGTAATGGGACTTGGTTTTGGTGATGCAGCACAACAACGTCTTCATGAGGGGAAAGGGTCTCTTGGATTTCCGCCGGTGGGTTAAAAAATATCATTTTTTTCTTGACATTTTTCAGTAATGTGTGATATCCTGATACGTGTGGAATGGGTTCTCCCATTTTCAGCAATGCGAGCAATTCCTGGGTCCTCAACTAGGTTGAGTGTCTCGTGTTGTCTCAATTTCAACAACTTCAACTATATCTAGAAAGGAAAAATCATGCCCAATGTGTTGGCGCAATCATTGGCAAACGCCATAAAAATCAACGACATAAACTATATTCTCCTCAAAAGAAAGAAT
>JAIRZD010000071.1 GCA_031267415.1 Holosporaceae bacterium | reverse complement strand
GAATTTATAGGAGCATACGGAGCGCAGGACCGCAGTGTACATGTGGTACATGAGGATCCGAGCACCGAAGCGACGCAGAAATTACCGAAAGAGCGCATGTTTCGAAAGAAGTCTATTCTTGATTGTTGATTTCGTGTAGTAGCCAGCGCGGATCAGCTGAATTTTTTCTTTTTTGGAATGTCCATAAATCAGTTCGAACTTCTACATAGTCAAGGTTTCCCTCAACAACTTCTCCGGCAGCGTTTTTTATGGCATTGCTTTGTTCTGTGGTAAATTTTACATCAACAAGCAGATAATCGTCGTCGTTTTTTAAATTTACTATTTCAGAGCTAATAAATCTAACTAAAACACCATCTAACTTTTCTCCGCGTCCTGCGCGATCGTCGATGGCGCTGCAAAAAGCATCATAAATTCTACCAGACAACAAATTATTCAGAGTTTTCTTGTCTCCTTCGGCATAGGCTGCAAAAATTATGCCGAACGCCTGAGAAGCTTTTGTCAGAAAATCTTCAGGATTGAATGATGGATATGCCTCTGAAATTTCATCGAGTTTTTCGCATACGCAGGCTGCGCGTTTGGAGCCACTGCGGCGGGAATTTTTTCGCACGCTTTTGAAATCTATTTTAAATCCAACACGTAATCCTAGAATGGAATTAAGGCATGTCGCAAGAAATATGGAAAAACATATGAAAAACACAATGCTAATCATAGCATCATCTGCATACTTTGGGCAATGTAATGCCTGTTTGCCCCATGTATTTTCCATCTCTATCGCGGTAGGAAGTCTCACATACCTCAGAAGCTTTAAAAAACAAAAATTGACATGCACCTTCGTTGGCATATATTTTGACTGGCAGCTGGGTTGTGTTGGAAAACTCTATGGTCACATTGCCTTCCCACTCAGGTTCCACCGGTGTAATATTTGCTATAATTCCGCAGCGGGCATAGGTGGATTTTCCAACGCAGAGCACTAATATATCTCGTGGAATTTTAAAATATTCCACCGTTGTTGCCAGCGCAAAGCTATTCGGAGGAATAATGCAGCAGTCGGTTTTTCTGTCAACAAAAACTTCGTTGGAAAAATTTTTGGGGTCTACTATTGCGTTATCGACGTTGGTAAAAATTTTAAATTCGTCAGAAATACGCACGTCATAGCCATAGGAAGAAAGACCATAGGAAATTGCCGATTTCTGTGTAAGTTTATCAATAAATGGATCTATCATTGAATTATTACGTACTAGATCTCGTATTAATTTGTCGCACAATATCATAATATATTATCCTTAACCTGCACCGCCGACGGTTATGCTATCTATTAAAACACCAGGTTCTCCAACGCCGACAGGCACCCATTGACCGTCTTTTCCACAGCTGCCAGTTCCGGTATCAAGGGAGAAATTATTTCCCACCATGGAGATTTTTTTAAGTACGCTTGGACCATCCCCTATGAGCATTGCTCCCTTGACTGGAGTCGTTATTTTTCCATTTTCTATTAGATATGCCTCAGATGCCGAAAACACAAATTTCCCAGAGGCCACATCCACCTGTCCGTCAGCAAAAGATTTTGCGTATACCCCCCTGGAGACAGAAGAGATAATTTCCTCCTGCTCGTATTTACCTGCAAGCAGAAACGTGTTCGTCATACGTGGGATTGGTGGATTTTCGTGGTTTTCTCGACGACCATTGCCTGTTGCAGACATCTCCATAAGTCTAGAATTCATGCGATCCTGCAAAAAACCAACCAATTTACCATTCTCTATAAGTACGTTACGTTGAGAAGGCGTTCCTTCGTCATCAATATTGATGGATCCTCTACGATTTTTCAAGGTTCCATCATCTATGACTGTAACATCAGATGATCCAATCGTTTCACCAAGAAGATTATGGAATGACGACGTTTTTTTTCTAATAGAATCTCCCTCTAATCCATGACCAACGGCTTCGTGAAGCAAAATTCCGGTCCATCCATTGGCAAGAACCACAGGCATTTCTCCGGCTGGAGCGGCTACTGCGTGTAATTTCACATTGGCCTGGCGCAGTGCTTCGTCCACATAGGTATAACTAACTTCCGGTGACATAATTTGGTCATAGCCAAATCTTCCGCCGCCGGAAAATGATCCGCTGTCCTGTTTCCCATTTTCCTCGACCACTACGAAAACCGTAAGTCTCACCAGCGGACGGAAATCCTCAATGCGCTCTCCTGAATCTTTGGTTATGCTTACAGCCTGCCAAGATCCGGCCAGCGCGACTGTTATGTGCCTTAAATTTGGCGCCTTAGTGCGTGCATAGGCATCAATGTTTTTTAGTAGCTGGATTTTATTTCCAAGAGACAGAGCTTCGCTGAAATGACGTGGCTCATAGAGAGTATTCTCTTGTTTTTTTTCTATAATATTCGGAGAATTAATACTGGATTGCGACTGCCATGGAGAGCTAACAATGGCGGCGGCCTTTTTTACGTCAGCAGCGTCCAGGGAGGACGAGAATGAGTAGCGGGATGAATCTCCGCGAAAACTGCGCAGTCCAAATCCACGTCTACGATTAAATGATGGCGTTTGCACCAGGCCATCTTCGATGCGTAGAACCTCATTTTCAGCATACTCCAGGAATAATTCTCCCAGGGCTTCTCCGCAAAACGCGTCCATGGCAGCGTGACTCAGCTGCTCAAGATCGCAAAACTTACTGAAAAAAATTTCTGTTGAAGAAGTCATTAGACGGTGCTATCTGCCTCGGGTGTTGTTTTGCTCTTAATCGCTGCAACTGCAGCATCCAATTCCACCTGGGTACAAAAACCAAGCAATACAGGGTCTTTTGGATGAATCTCACCCATGCGAGGATGTGACCTATTGCGGATGGACTGCACAGTACTTTTGGTTGTGGACACAAGAGAGCATACATTACTATCAGATATCTCGGGGTAAAATTTCACAAGCCAGGCGATTGCATCCGGACGCTCCCGCCTCTTGAAAAGCGGAGTGTATTTCCTCTTGGAAGTTGGCTTGGTGCTCGCAGATACCTTGGGAGAGTTGATGGTCATTGTTGCATTAGGATCCTTGGTGCAACGCTCTATTTCATCCCTGGTCAATTGCCCAAGATTTACTGGATCAATACCTTCCATGCCGGCGGCAATTTGCTCGTCCGCCAGCGCTTGTACCTCAAGCAGATGTAAACCGCAAAAATTGGCTATCTGCTCAAACGTTAACGCTGTGTTTTCTATCAACCAAATAGCTGTTCCAAGCGGCATGATAGGAGTAGGCATAGTCATTAAATCCCTTAACAAACGATTACATTCTACATATTCTATACTAAAACACAACGGATCTTCTCTAGCAAATTTAACTTACAGCATGGCATAACACCATCGATGGTGGGTTATGTTTCATCATCCCGAACAGCATATTTTTGGAAATACATACTTTTAGTCATGGAATATATGTCCAATGAGTTTTCCAGTGTGGAGTCAAACACATCCATATTATCAGCTCTTTCGGCAATAATAAGAAGAAGTGTTCTGGCAAACATATAGGGGAATCCAACAATGTAGCCAAGTGGATCTATAAACCACGATGCAGGTTCTGCGATTGCATCACGAATGGATGACGGCCCAAGCACAGGCAGAACCAGATAGCTGCCCGTGGGCATTTCAATATTTCGCAGCGTTTCTTTGATGGAGGTTTCCCGTTTTTTAAGCCCAACATCAGCGCCAACATCGAATAATCCGAATAATCCAAGCGTGGAGTTTATTGTAAATCTAAATATTGAATTTGAAGCCTGTTCCCCGTTGAGGGAAATGAGATAATTTATACAATAGAGTGGCTCATGTAGATTTTTTAGAAAGTTCATGAGTGCCTCCTGTAGTTCTATTAGGAGACAACTTTTATACGACACGGCAACTGGGCGCAGCGCGACTTTATCAATTGTAAGGTTAAACTCCAATGCGCTTCTGTTAAAATCTTCGAAGCAATCCTGATCGTCCTGTTCCGAAGCGCAGGAAGTAAGCAGCAGCATCAATGAAAATGATAATAGACTTCTTTCCAAACAAAGATATTTCGAGGAATTTATAGGAGCATACGGAGCGCAGGACCGCAGTGTACATGTGGATCCGAGCACCGAAGCGACGCAAAAATTACCGAAAGAGCGCATGTTTCGAATGAAGTCTAATAGTTTAACCATACAAGCCCAAGCATCAGCTGAATCTCTAGCAATTACTCATACCCAACATTACCATCAAAAATTAAAGCATAGCACAGGTTAATTGTCAGTTAAAAACCAATTTTTTTTTATTCGGTGCAAAATTAGTATTTTGTTAGCTTTTGATGGTCATAATGTCAATGTGTGTTTTTTTATGATTATTATCATTGAGGTGTAGAATGAGCAAATGTTGCAATAAAATATATGATCTGTATGATTCCTTGTTGTATTCGTTGGGACCATCTCGGAAATTTGCACATTCATTGCGGTCCGCCATTAATGCTGATCCAGATGCCATGAATTACGGGGCATTCCGGTTTGAAGAGGGGCTGGCCGACATGTACGAACGTTCCACAAGGAATATCCAGAAGCCGGAATTTAACATTGATTATGTTGATGTAAAAGGAGAGAAAGTAAAGGTATTTCAGACCACGGTCCTGAAAAAAAGTTTTGGCGATTTGGTGCGTTTTACCAAGGAAAACCAATCAATCGAACCAAAAGTGCTGATAATCGCTCCAATATCTGGGCATTTCGCCACCCTGCTTAGGGATACGGTGCGCAGGATGATTCCGAACCATGATGTGTACATCACAGACTGGAAAAGCCTCCGTGATGTGCCCGGTGACCAGGGGGACTTCAATCTGGATACATACCTGTCCTATCTTATTGATTTTGTTCATTGCATAGGTCCGAATTCGCACATATTGGCGGTTTGTCAGCCTGCGGTCCAGGTTATGGCACTGGCTGCGGTGCTTGATGAGGCAGGAGATCCCTGTGTGCCCAGCAGCATAGTGCCGATGGGGGGTCCGATCGATCCAAGGGCAAAAAAGACCCAGGTGAATGAATTGGCTGAATCTCATCAGCTGAGCTGGTTCGAAAAGAACTTTATAACTGTGGTGCCGGCGGAATATGCTGGGGCCGGGAGAAAGGTTTATCCTGGATTCATTCAGCTGGCAGCATTCATAAATATGAATCCAGATGCCCACTTCAAGGCTCATATTCAGTATCTGGAGGACAAGATCACCAACAGCAAAAGCGGGATAGACAAGCACGCAACGTTCTATGACGAATACCTGTCGGTTTTGGACATGGATGCTGTGTACTATCTGGAAACAATCGAGAAAATATTCCAGACCTACGAACTTCCACGTGGAATAATGACTTACCAGGGTAGGAAGATAGATCTGTCGGCGATCCGCCATTGTGCTCTGCTGACCATTGAGGGAGAAAAGGATGATATTTCTGCTCCTGGACAGACTTTTGCTGCCCATGGTCTCTGCGGGAATATACCTGACGATATGCGCGGGCATTATCTGCAACCTGGTGTCGGTCACTACGGGGTGTTTTCCGGGAGCAAATGGCGTTCTCATGTGGCGGCGGAAATAGAAAAGTTTATCCAGAAGTTCGACAGGAATAGTGGGAGCCACTACCGTAGCGGGAACATATGTATGATCTAGCAGGTGGTTGATATAATAGACTTCTTTCGAAACATGCGCTCTTTCGGTAATTTCTGCGTCGCTTCGGTGCTCGGATCCTCAAGTACCACATGTACACTGCGGTCCTGCGCTCCGTATGCTCCTATAAATTCCTCGAAATATCTTTGTTTGGAAAGAAGTCTAAGGGAGTTTTCCAGAAGTATGGAGTTTTCCAGAAGTGCGGATCCGTTATTTTTGGCATATTTTGTACGTCGTTTTTCCGCAATACGAAGAATAATCCTCCATCGATTTTCTATTTTCGGGTGGAATGCCGAGGCTCTACGTATAAACGATATTGCGCCTGGCGGCTAAAGAGTGTATAAGTGGAAGTGTGGTTTGTGGAGTGTATATACGGGCATGTATTCCTATGAAGTTGTTCTTATAGGTCGTCAGGATCTTTCTCAGCAGCAAATGGAAGCGCTGGGTGTGAATCTTGGGTTGTTTGTTACCCAAAATAATGGGGAAGTAGTACGCAGCGAGTACTGCGGACTTAGAAATCTTGCCTATGCCATAAAGAAAAATCGCAAGGGTCACTACTACGTAATACAGGCGCGAGTGACTGCAGCTGTTGTGGCTGAGCTCGATAGAATTATGAAATTAAACGAGGATATTATCCGCCATCTGGTGGTGAAGGTCGACAAATTTGACGAGCGGGATGTGCTGATATCGCAGGCGAAATCTTTCAGCGATGATTTTTCTTTTCAGCCACGTGATGACGGATATCGTTCTCAGCGTCAAAAGTCCGGGGGCGGCGATTTTGTCGCCGATGATTTGGTTGAATCAAAAGATGTTACGGCAGGGTAGGTTTCATGGATAATCAAAAGCAAAGAGATAATAAGCAAAAAGACAAGAATCCCTCCTGGAGGAGGCAGAGTTATAAAAAAAAGACATGTCCGTTTGAAAGCGGGCTGTTAAAGATAGACTACAAAGATCCGCGTCCGCTGCAGAAATTCATATCAGAGAGGGGTAAAATAATCCCCTGCAGAATTTCCGCGGTTTCTGCCCGGAAACAGCGTGCCATGGCCTTGGCCATAAAACGAGCACGATACCTGGCGCTTTTGCCATATGTCGCATCTTGATCGGTGGCGTGATTCTGGGAATCTTCCGTCTCAACAGGAGGTGGTCGTCGCCCTAGGGCTCGGCTTGGTGAGCGCTCTGCCGTACGTCATGCCCATTGGCATTCTGACGTTGCTTTTGAAGTTTCTGCCGAATATATTGCTGTTTCTTTCATTCCTGTGTTACGGAAAAAGGTGCGGTGCGCTTTCTTCTCTCACAGTTATGTTGGCTGTTGTACTGGTTGGCAGCAATGGGACATTGATTAACATCCTATGCTTTAGTCTGTTACCATCTGCTACCATGGGTTTCTTCCTAATGAGGAAGATTGTCGTTAAGGGAAAGACATGGTGGTATCCGGAGGGATTCGTTTTTCGTCATTTACTGCAATTGGCCGTCTTTTTGGTTCTCTTGTTATCAATGACTATTTATCCAGAAGAATTTGTGCGAAAACAGGCGGAGGAAATAGTGAAGGTTCTGTTCCACGGGAATTTGCCGGCGGAAAAGCAATTTTTTGAGTTTTACAGCAAGTGTTTCGTTGGGCTGGCTGTTTTATCAAACCTACTTGGAGTTGCCTTTGATCTTTTAATTGCAGACAACGTCGGTCGGCGGCTAAAAATGAATCTGCGACCAAAAATTGATCTGCTACACCTGTCGATTACGCCACAAGTTGCCGTATTTCCATTGGTTGCAATGGCGACGGCCCTGCTGCTGCCTTCCATTTCCCAGATATGTTGCGGACTGGCGATAGTTGGACTGATGGGACCGCTGTTGGCAGGATTTTCCATTATCCATTTTTTGGCTGACCGACAAAATAATAGAAATATATTGTATACATTCTACGGCCTGCTTCTGCTATTATTCCCTGCAATGATTTTATTGGCAATATTCGTCGGAATAGCGGATAGTTTTTACGCCATTCGTCCAGCTTCGGATGCCGTGGGGACAAGATCATAAATTGGTGAGCCATGACAAGATTTATGATGGCGTACGCTAAATTTTTTGCGGCAACGTCACAGATGAAGAGACTAGTAGGCGGCGATACTGCGGCAATAGTAATTCTGTGCTTTCTTTTTCATCCGGCGGATTCCTCCATTGTGCATGCCACGTCTTTCTCCAGCCTGAAAACATCCAGCGTAAATCTTAGAGTTGGTCCTGGAAAAGAATATCCGGTGTGCTGGGTCATCGGATGGCCAAACGTGCCCATCGCATTGATTGCCGAATTCAAACAGTGGCGAAAAGTAAGATTGCACGACAATACAGAAGGTTGGGTACATCAAAATATAATTTCCCGCAGAAATACCGTGGTCGTCATCTCCGATTATGCTATTTTATATAAATATTCCACCAAAACGCATCCAATGTACAAGGTTGAAAAAAACGTCATAGCAAAAGTGCTGAAAAAAGAAGAAAAATGGATAAAGGTGGAAATTAACGGCCTGAGGGGATGGATGGAACGTCAGTGCGTCTGGGGTTGCTCAGAAGATGAAGCCTAGCCGCTACGCAAGGGCGCCAGAGATAACAATTGAATAGACTTCTTTCGAAACATGCGCTCTTTCGGTAATTTCTGCGTCGCTTCGGTGCTCGGATCCTCATGTACCACATGTACACTGCGGTCCTGCGCTCCGTATGCTCCTATAAATTC
>JAIRZD010000070.1 GCA_031267415.1 Holosporaceae bacterium | reverse complement strand
GAATTTATAGGAGCATACGGAGCGCAGGACCGCAGTGTACATGTGGTACATGAGGATCCGAGCACCGAAGCGACGCAGAAATTACCGAAAGAGCGCATGTTTCGAAAGAAGTCTATTTTCCGTGCAGCTGGAGGTTATGGGTTAATATGCCCAATAATTTTGTTATTACGTCCTTGAGATCTTTCCGATGAACCACCATATCCACCATTCCATGGTCCAGAAGATATTCAGACAGCTGGAATCCGACCGGCAGCCGTTCGCGGATTGTTCCCTCTATGACCCTGGGGCCCGTAAATGCCACCAGCGCTCCCGGTTCTGCCAGATGAATATCTCCGAGCATGGCAAACGATGCAGATACACCTCCGGTGGTGGGATTCGTCAGAACAACCAGGTAGGGCAAGTTCGCTTCTTTTACCTTATTAACCGCCACGATCGTCCTGGGCATTTGCATTAGAGAAAATATTCCCTCCTGCATGCGAGCTCCACCGGAACATGGAATTACCAGAAACGGGCATCCTTTGGAAACAGCCATTTCGGCGCCGGCGATAAATGCTTCTCCCACGGCCGTTCCCATGGATCCTCCCATAAAATCGAAGGAAAATAAGACAGCTGCTATCTGGTGGCCGCCAATGGCTCCGTAGCCTACAATGGCGGCATCGTTTTCTCCGGTGGTTTCCCGTGAACTTTTTAGGCGGTCAGAATATTTTTTTACATCTTTAAATTTTAGTGGATCAGCACGGCACGGCAGATAGTGCAGTCGGGTAAATTCTCCATTATCAAAGAGACTCTTTATGCGATCCTGAACAGCAATTTTCATGTGATTATCGCAATGGGGACAGACATGCAGGCATGCCTCTAGTTCTTTGCGAAAAATCATCTGCTCACATTTAGGGCACTTCTCCCAGAGATTATCGGGAACATTGTTACCGACCAGAGCCCTAATTTTCGGCCTTACAAAATTTGTGAGCCAATTCATGCCATCCCCCCATCAGACCAATTTCATCCGCCACCGACTAGGTATCAGCGCGTTTATTAATCATGCTTTTAAGATGCTTACCCATTCTAAAGTAGGTTACTTTTTTTGCTTTTACCAGCACTTTTTCCCCGGTTCGCGGATTTCTACCTAATTTTTCTTCCCGTTGACGGATGGAAAATGCGCCAAATCCTCTTAACTCTATGCGCCGACCTTCACTAAGTGCATTGATCATTTCATCTAGCACGATGGAAATCAGTCTCGCCACGTTTTTACTGCTCATAAAAGGATATATCTCCGAAATTCTAGCTATCAAATCAGATTTTACCATGAACAATCTCCAACTATAGACAACATATAACTTTTATAATGAGCTATACATACAACGATGTAATATTATATAAATAACACATGAAAAGTACAGATATTTCATCGCTGAATAGTTTTTACGAGACGGATACCGGGAAAATTATTGGATCCGGGATAGCCAGCTGCATTACCAATTCACTGCGGCATCGCCATTCAAAAGTTTTGGCTCTTGGTTTTTGCGCTGATTTTTTCGAGCTGATCCAGACAAGCCATTTGTACTATGCCATCCCCAGGACCTATCCGCTGGTTCATTGGCCCAGGATTCGTCCATTTAAAACAATGGCGGTGGATGAAGCGGCTCTGCCGTTCGCTCCCAATAGCTGGGATTGCATTCTGGCGGTACATTTTATGGAATTTACATCATTTCCCAGTGGTTTTTTGCGAGAAGCGTTTCGTACCCTTAGGGCAGGGGGTAAGTTGGTGGTGGTTGCTGTCAATGGCGGCGGAATGTCATTGTGGGGTAAGACTATTTTGCCGCAGCCGCAGAATCAGCTTGGGGACATACTCCGGGCCATCGGCTCCGAGTCTTTCCGGGTAACCGATACCATCTGCTGGGATGTTCCGAGGCATCGAAGATGCGCCTGTGGTCGTCTGGCCAATAATGTATATGGAGAAATATGGCTGGAGCTGTTTTCATTTGTGTTTGGCTTCGTGGTGTTGACGGCGGAAAAAGATCAACTTTCTCCTGAATCCGTCGGCCATTTGGACGTCAAATATGAAGCTGTCTAGCGGAGAGCTGGAGACAGAGGACAGAGGACAGAGGGCTCTAGGGTAGGGGATTGGCTTCGGATTCAGCGTCTGCCAATCTTGTGGCCGATACCACCTTTTCGTTACTTTCGACGCGGAACAGAATAACTCCCTGGGTGGATCGTCCGGTTATGCGAACTCCGTTTACCGGACAGCGAATTAATTTGCCGCTGTCGGTGACCAGCATCACGTCGTCGTTCTCAGCAACCGGGAAAACCGCCACCACACTGCCTGTTTTGGATGACATTTCGATATTTTTTACCCCCTGGGCCCCTCGGCTACAGGTTCTGTATTCGAAGGAGGAGCTGCGTTTTGCCATGCCTTTTTCGGTAACAGTCATGAGCATCTGTTCTACGCTTTTCATCTCCTCGTATTTTGCCGGTGGTTCCATCTCCTGATCAGGAAGTATTTCTTCCTTGCTTCTCCGGAGCCAATTGGAATAGCGCAGATATTCCTCCCGTTCTTCCGCCGTGGATGTTCCATTGTGGATGATGGACATGGCTATTACCGCATCGTCGCCGATTAATTTCATCGCCTTTACCCCGGTGGATGCCCTGCTGTTGATAACTCTAAGATCGGCAATGGAAAACCGAACACATTTGCCGAATTTAGAAGAAAGCATGACATCGGTGTTTTCGCGGCAGAGCGCCACCGAAATTAATCTCTCGCCGGTGCCCAATTTCATGGCGATTTTTCCGTTGGCTTTTATATTAATGAAGTCGCTTAATTTATTGCGGCGTACAGTTCCATGGGATGTGGCAAATACTATATCATAGGCTTCCCAGGTGCTTTCATCGTCCGGCAATGCCATGACAGTGGACAGCGTCTCATCAGACTTAATAGGGAGTACGTTTACCAGAGCCTTTCCCCTGGATTGTGGGGTGGACAAAGGTATCTTGTAGACTTTCATTTGATAAACTATGCCCAGCGTGGAGAAAAATAACACCGGCGTATGTGTATTGGACACGAAAAGATCCCTGACAAAATCCTCCTCTTTGGTGGTCATGCCGGTGCGTCCCTTGCCGCCGCGTTTCTGGGCCCGGTAGGTGCTCAGCGGAACCCTTTTGATATATCCGCTGCTGCTGATGGTAACCACCATATCTTCCTTCTGGATAAAATCTTCGTCTTCCAAATCCAGATCGCTTTCTTCCAGAGTTGTTTTCCGCGGATGAGCGAACTCCTCTCGAATTTTTAATAACTCCTCACGGATAACCTGGTATATCTTCTCCTTTGATCCCAATAGAGCTAGTAAATATTTTATTTTAGCGGCCAAGTGAGATAATTCTTCGGAAATTTTTGATCTTTCCAGCCCGGTCAATCGATGTAGCTTTAAATCCAGAATAGCCTGGGCCTGTGTATCCGTCAACCGGCATTTGCCATTGGAGTAGACGCTGCCAGGATCGTCCACCAGCAGAATCAGCGGTCCCACCTCTTCGGCAGGCCATTCAATTTCCAGAAGAGATCTTTTGGCCGTGGCGGGATCCGGGCTGGATTTAATGACTTCTATGATCCTATCTATGTTGGCCACAGCAACCGCAAGTCCCAGTAGCACGTGGGCCTGCTGTCTTGCTTTATTCAGCTCGAAACGAGTGCGTCGCACCACGACTTCTTCCCGGAACTCTATAAAAGCCCTCAGTACTTCTACCAAGTTCATTAACTTTGGGCGTCCGTTATGCAATGCCAGCATATTTACGCCGAACGAAATCTGCAGCTGTGTATGTTTAAACAGCTGGTTCAATACGACATCGCCGTTAACATCTTTTTTTAACTCAATGACAACTCGAACGCCATCACGATCGGATTCGTCTCGAAGATCCGAAATTCCCTCTATCGTTTTTTCATTTACCAGGCCGGCTATTTTCTCGATTAATTTCGATTTGTTCACCTGGAATGGAATTTCCCGGACAATAATTGCCTGACGATCACGGCGAACGGTTTCCATTTCGGTTTTCGCCCGCACGATGATGGACCCGCGGCCAGTTCTGGCGGCAGATAATATGCCGGCGCGACCAATTATTACACCACCAGTGGGGAAATCGGGCCCCTGAATCACTCTCAGCAAGTCCTCCGGTGTTGTATCCGGTTTTTCCATCATCATCAGGCAGCCGTCTATAACCTCCGCCAAATTATGGGTTGGCACATTGGTGGCCATGCCAACGGCGATGCCCCCGGCTCCATTGACGAGAAAATTTGGAAAACGAGCCGGCAATAATTTTGGTTCCACCGAAGATTCATCATAGGTCGGCTGAAAATCAACGGTATCGCTGTAGATATCCTCAGTGAGGCTGTGAGCTATTTTTGATAGACGGGCCTCGGTGTAGCGTTCAGCCGCCGGAGGATCACCGTCCATGGATCCGAAATTTCCCTGACCATTGACCAGCGGCTCCCGCATGGAAAACGGCTGCGCCATGCGCACCATCGCTTCGTAGATTGGAATTGTGCCGTGGGGATGGTATTTTCCCGAAACGGCACCGGTAATATGTGCAGATTTATGTAGCGGTTTATTATAGTGATAGCCGCTCTCAAACATGCTGTAGATGATGCGTCTCTGCACCGGCTTTAGGCCGTCTCGCACGTCCGGCAGCGCTCTGGAAACAATGACACTCATTGCATAGTCCAGATAGGACTTCTGCATTTCCGATCCCAGCGACACCGGTACGATGTCGTCCACGCCATTACCCACTATGAAACTCCAAAGCAAATATTAATAAGACCAGCGTCGATGTTAATAGTCGACCGACCAACAGACGATAATCAAAACGGTACGTCGTCTGCAGCCATGGGGGCGGCGATACCAGGCCCGTCATCCTGAACGACATGGCTGCCACCGTCGGATTTTGAGTCCAGAAATCCTAGTTCTCCCCGGAATCGAGCCAGAACTACCTCGGTGGTAAAACGCTCAACCCCAGCCTGATCCTGCCAGCGTCGTGTTTGCAATTGTCCCTCTAGATACACCTTGGACCCCTTGCGCAAATACTTTTCACACAAATCGCAGATGTTCGCATTAAAGACCACCACCCGATGCCACTCGACCCGGTCCTTCCGTTCGCCGGTTGCCTTGTCCTTCCAGGTTTCGGACGTGGCCAGCGAGAAGCTGACGACCTTCGTTCCGTCCTGGGCGCTTCTCACTTCTGGATCTTTGCCAAGATTACCAATCAAAATAACTTTATTTACGCTACTAGCCATAATTAACACCCATTAAACATTGGTATTCTAGCTGTTAAAATTGAAAACATCAATTATATGCATTTGCATTTGTATGTTCTGTTGAACAGTAGACTTCTTTCGAAACATGCGCTCTTTCGGTAATTTCTGCGTCGCTTCGGTGCTCGGATCCTCATGTACCACATGTACACTGCGGTCCTGCGCTCCGTATGCTCCTATAAATTC
>JAIRZD010000058.1 GCA_031267415.1 Holosporaceae bacterium | reverse complement strand
AGGAATTTATAGGAGCATACGGAGCGCAGGACCGCAGTGTACATGTGGTACATGAGGATCCGAGCACCGAAGCGACGCAGAAATTACCGAAAGAGCGCATGTTTCGAAAGAAGTCTAATCAGATAATTTCACTGACAGAACCCAGTCCATAGATAATTTTTTTTTCTGCCAGCAAGAGTGTTTTGTCTCCGGCCTTCATGGAATCGCTGATCGAAGCCAAAGCTCCATTTCTACAGATAAAAATCGGGAAAACAGCCTTTTCAAGGCAGAAGGAGGAAAAACTTTGACCAATCTGTGGGGATGACTCCTTTACTTCCGCCGCCACGACGCAGAAGCCGCTATTTTTCAATTCAAAAATAGAAATATTCGCCTGGGGAAGCACCCTGTTCACAACGCTCTCCACCGCCATGGAGCCTGGATTAATGATAGAGCATCTGGAGTTTGCCAGCAGTGCATCGTAGCGGTGATCCCGGGTTAACGTCATCACCCTTTCAACCCCGATTTTTTCCAGAAACAACGAAATTAACACGGTATTTTCTTCCTGCCGTGCGGCAACCACCGCCACATCCATAGCGGCAGCAACTTCCTCCAGTAGACTGTAATCCAAGCAATTACCACTAACAGCGGTTAGGGCTGGAAAATTCAGAGAAGCCTGCTCAGCCTGCTCCGGCAATTCTTCGAGCAAATGGCATTCTAGACAGGATATCCCCCCGATGCTTCTAATTAACGGCGGCAATAGTCGACTTCCACCGACCAACAGCAGCCGCTGTTTCAATGTCTGATCATGACCAAATGTTTTTAGAGCATTCTCCGGGCTGCTTTTATGGACAGCCAGATAAACTTCATCTTTCTCCAACAGCACATCATCCATTTGCGGACGAAAAGTTTTGCCGTCACGGGTCACGATTAAAACGGCAATGGTTTCGTCAATTATTCGGGAAAGATAGCGAAATGGTGTGTGCAGGACTTCGGCCCTGGCCGGACATCTTATCCCCACAATGGCAACGTCGTCCAGCTGCATTGCAGCCAGCGCGCCGGTAATTTGCGCTGCATTGGCGATGGCGCCTGCTGCCACCTCCAGCGGCCTAATTACTCCGTTGACGCCAAATTTTTCCTCCAGAAAAGCGTCGGAAACATTTGCTGTACAAAATATATCAGATTTAAGGCGAGCGATCTTATTTTTGGCTCTGCTCGACGGCGATTCCATCCAGCGACAAACCAAAAGATTTTGCTCATCCAGGGATAAAGCAGCCACCAGATGGGCAGCATCTTCCAGTTCGGCTTTTTTTAGCGTCTCCGGTTGAAAAACATCCCCATGGACCACGTCAATTCCGAGGGCCGCCACCTCTTCGGCAATTTCCCCGGACTTTTCCACCAGTGTCACAGGTTCACCGAAGTCCATGAGACGTCTTGCTATTCCAAGTCCCAAATCCCCTGCCCCAAGGATGAGCGTTTTCATCGCGATCCCTTGGCGCTGCAATTTTTTCTGACGTGAACGTTCAGCGCTTTCATTTTTCTATGCAGAGCCGAGCGCTCCATGCCGATAAAATTGGCCGTTTGGGATATATTGCCGGAAAAACGTTCCACCTGCGCGCTCAAATAGTCGGATTCAAATTTATCCTTTGCTTCCTTCAGCGGCATTGTTATGAATTTCGCTATGTTTAGGGAGTCGAATTTATCACTGGTGCTGGAAATTAGCTCCGAGGGCAAAAAAATTTCGCTAATATAAATGTCTGTGGAATCGCTGGCGCTTATGAGGCTGTTTTCCACTACATTTTTGATCTGAAGCATATTTCCAGGCCAGTCATAGGATTGCAAAATGGCCAAAGCATTTTCTGTAATTTTTTTGGTTGGCATTCC
Source organism: Holosporaceae bacterium (assembly GCA_031267415.1). GTDB lineage: Bacteria > Pseudomonadota > Alphaproteobacteria > UBA3830 > UBA3830 > BNWE01. The sequence continues at coordinate 30,988 of JAIRZD010000058.1, read as the reverse complement.
AAAAAACTGGTCTGATCTGGCCAGATAATAATTTACCAGAGCAGCCACGTCTTCTCGCCGCCGCCTTATTTCCGGAATAATAATTTCGGAAATTTTTAATCTATAAAATAACTCGGTGCTGAACTCTTTTCGCTCCAGGGCATTTTTCATATTTTCAGCCGTGGCGCTGCATATTACCCTGGCATCGGAGTAGATGCTTCTGGTACCAAGACGGACCTTCCCCTCCAACAAAAACGACAATAATTTTCGCTGAAAATCCGGAGATATTTTATCAATTTCATCCAGAAAAATTGTGCCCCCATCGGCTTTTTCCAGATTTCCGTAGCTATCTTCGGATCCAAAAAAATCCTGGAAAAATTCATCGCTATCATAGCAGAAACAGTTCATGCTCACGAAAAACTTATCTCTTCGATTGGATTTTTTATGGATACTATAGGCCATCACATCTGCCTCCATACCCAACGGACTTTCCAGGAATACACGGCTATTGGAGGAGGCAATTTTCTCCAGCTGGGATGCTATGGAATTGGCGAATATCGACGTTCCGATGCTAAAAATATCTGAGCACAGCCTATTATTCCTCAGCAAATTGTTTTCCTGTTTCAGGCGACGCATCTCGATGGCACTTCGACAGGTAACCAATAGCCGCTCAATGACAAATGGCTTCTCGATAAAATCAAAAGCTCCACTGCGAATGATGCGAACGGCAGCATCTATTGAGCCATGTCCGGATATGATTACGATGGGAATATCACTGTTGATTTTTTTAGTTTTTTCCAGAATTTTCACTCCGGCAGACTCATCATCTCCTATCCAAAGATCTAGAAACAAAACATCTGGAGGGCATTTTTTTATCTGCATCAAAGCTTCCTGTTCATCGGAGGCCGCACGCACCTCATACCCTTCGTCGCCGAGAACGTCGGACATTAATTTCCGCACCTCAGCATCGTCATCTACGATAAGCACATTACCGTTTTCCAAAATCATGCCAATCTCAACCTACCATTACTATCTACATCGAAGGGATAGGATAACCCTAGCTCCACCGTACCTGCCATCGCAAAAGGACAATGTGCCACCGTGATCCTGCACTATCTTTTTTACGATGGCCAACCCCAACCCGGTTCCATTGGGCATCAGGGTGAAATAAGGGGTAGCCAGTGATTCCATCTTCCCACTGGGTAGTCCAGGACCATTATCCTCCACGGCAATAACGATATGCTCCGGCGTTTTTTTAATTGTTACCCAGATTTTTTTACCCTTTTTCTTGGTGACATTCAAGGCATTTATGGAATTTTGAATGAGATTTACAACCGATTGGTGTAGCAACCGCCCATCGGCCTTGACAACATAAGAGTCCTCGGTGGCGGGCGAAAGAATAATATTTATATCGCCGGCCGCATTTTCCATGAGGAATGTCGCCTGTTTGCAAATTTCGCGCAGATCACAGGATTTTAATATGGGCTCCGGCAGACGAGCAAAAAAATTAAAGTCATCGATGAGTCTTTTGATGTCACTAACCTGGCGAATTATTGTATCAATTAGTTCCGAAAAAACATCCTGATCCACGGATATTTGGGCGATATATTTTCTCCTTAGACGCTCGGCAGACAGCTGAATCGGCGTAAGCGGATTTTTTATTTCGTGGGCGACCCGACGCGCCACCTCCTCCCAGGCAATGCGTCGCTGGATAAGCACAATGTTGGTTAGATCGTCGAATGTTATGACGAACATGCTGTGGTAATCGCCTGAATCTCCTATGCGTTCTATCTTGGTGGAAAAGAGCAAATGCTCCATGTTTTTTCTGTATTTTATTTGGCATTCCACGGAAGATTTAACAGCCGCTTCTGATAAAAAATTTTCTATTTCCGGCATCAGATTGCCGATATGCTCTCCAAATGAAATGGTGGTATCCAATAATTTTTCTGCGGCGCTGTTCCAGATGTAAATGGAATTATTATCGATCCCTATCACGCCGGAAGATACACCCGCTAATACACTACTGGTAAATTTTATTCTGTCGTCCAGCTGTTTATTTATGCTGATTAAATTTTCCTTTTGTTCATGAATCTGGCTGACCATTTCGTTGAACGTTTTTATCAGGAGGGAAATTTCCTCATAGGAACTTTCTTCCCTTGCCCTGGCCGCCGTGTCTCCCTCGATGATGCTGGCGGAAACGTCGACCAAATTGCTAATTGGCTTTACAATTTTCCAGGAATACACCATGGCCATAACAATGGATGCCAGCAGCAGTAATATGCCAACTATCAGAAACATCAGCATAAAAGCTATCTCCAGGGAGCTGCGATCCTTGAGGAGTTTGTAGTATTCATCGTAGGCATTTCTGGCATTTTTCGCATTGGATATTATTTCGGAGTTGATATTTTTTTTAATGATTAAATACATGTGCTCGCCGCTGCCGATTTTAAATCCTGAAATGGCGATTATGTTTTTTCCGTCGCTGAAATCCAGGATCATGGCCCCATTTTCTTTAGCCACCATGAGGTCTGCATAACTTATATTTATGAAATGCAGAGCAACACTATAGCGGGAATGGGCCACGACGTTTAGCGATGAATCCAATAATATGGCGGAATCTATTCTTTTTAGCCAACATAGATCGTCCAGTATAAACTCCATATCCTGGGAAAATTTATTATGGTCCACCAGCACTAAATCGTCCATATATTCCAAATGATAACCGACGGTTTTGGTGATGCCGATGCAGTCATTAAGCACATTTTTCTTGTGTTCTTCCAGATAGGACTCGGCCACGCTCAGAGATTCCTTCAGCACGACTCTATTGCGTTCATTAAACCAATAATCAATTCCCTCGTGGAAGAAAAAGGCCGAAAAAATCCCCATAAACACCGACGGGATTACGGATAACAGGGAAAAAAGTACTATGAACCTAAAAGAGAGTTTTGATCCTTTTTTGTGGCGATTTACCCACAATTCAAGGAATTTATGGCTGCCAAATAGTAATAATATTAATATAAAAGCTATGTCACAGTAGAGGATAGACACCACAAGATTGTGGCTTCTTTTGTATATATCCACGTTGGAAAATAGTACGTATGTGCAAAAACAGGACGTGGTCGCAAGCGCGAAAAACAAGTAGGTCAAAAAATTTCGCGTGCTATTCTTTTCAAAAAAAGACCTGATATTTTTTACCAAACTGAAATTTATAGCGATTCCCTCCTTCAAAACAAGTATCACATATCCCAACGGCAATTACGACCAGAAAAACTCACATGCCAGCCACTCATTTCATTTAATGTTTGATGTTTCCCCCGCTCGGCAATGAAATATTTGAAAGAAATGCAGCTTGATGATGTCCCCGGTGTCACTTCCATTAATTTCCGCCAGCATTACAGGATTTTTACTAGCGCCACTGGCGTCATATATTTTATAGTAGTTAGCGGATTTTACGAGCTTTTTATCGGCGGGTTTGATGGCTAAAATTTCGGATTCAGCGCCCGGATTAGCCACCAATCCGCTGAAAATATCGCGGTTAAAATGCGCCCACATTGCGGCATAGGATACCTGCCAAAAAACATCTATATTATCGAATACCTGGTATGTTTTTATAAGATGCGTAGATTCCAGCGAGAGCAGCGAATCACAGAGGACACTCGAGCGCCAAACGTCGTTCTTTTTCTTATTATCACCACAATTATTCTTTGTTAATGCGTCCACGTCATTGGAAATATCAAAAATAATACGACATAGCAGCGCATTGGAGCTATGCGCCGCATTGCCGACAGAATTCAAAAGCATCATGTTATGCAGAGAAAAAATAATCAAAAATACCCTGCAGGAAGCAAACAATATTTTTCGGCCCTGGAATAGCAGGTAAATCCTATGAAAAATAAGCGATGTCCAGATGCCAATGCAGCCCAGCACCCTGGTGGGAATCCTATAATCCCTATCCAGAAAGGCCGTGAAAGGGATAATCCCGTAGGGTGATATCAGCCACAATGATAGCAGCACACCTGTGGCCAATACTTTTGGCACGATATTGTTACCGTTTTTAAAAATTCCATAGACGAAAGATAGCGAGAACAAAATTATTAGACCGAAGAAAACATTGTATATGAAATCCTGTTTCCAATAATCGATAAAATTGTGTAAATATATCGCATACTTTTTGCATATGAGCAGCACACGCTTCAGGGAAACAATCTCCGTCCAGGACAAGTGATGATGGGTCGGATATTCCATGTATGGGCTTAGCACCAGCGGGAAATACATGATCGCCGTCAGCAGCATCGTGATGCCCCACCCTTTCATTTCCAGCAACCCACCCAGAATGGTTTTTTCTCCATCCGTCATTTTAATCAGCGCCACATAGATACATATAATGAAGTAGGCCGACAGCGCCGCCTGATAGAGCAGTAATCCACAGAACAGCAAAAGGATCTGAAAAAAGATTTTGTTTTTTGCATTATCAGTATTGTTGATAGTAAAGTACGCTGCCATAACGGTACTTAGTATGGCCAGCATCATGTAGATATTGTCAAATTTAAAGAACATATTTCCGGCCAAGTATGGAGTTACCGCCGCCGGCAGGAAGCACCACAACTGGAAGCGACCATCTTTTTCCGAAGAGAATATTTTTTTCAAAACAACGGCGACATAGGCCAGCACGGCGCAGGATAAAACCTGATTGAAGGGAGACATATCGAAAACCAGATTGGAAAAATACAATAATTCTTCCAAAACTGCGGTCACGACCCTACCGTTTGTACCACAGGAATAGCCAATGACATTTCTCACATAATCTTCCGTATGTGGATATCGGGAAAATATTATGGAAAGGTATGCCCCGATAGCGGCCATGAAAAAAAACAAAAATTCTCGGAGTAACAATCTGTTTTCTTTACGAAATAAGTCGATTTTTTGAAAATCTGCCCTGATGTTTTTTGGTATTATCACCATGTCGTCTGAAAAACGTAGCGTCATTTATATTTATATTCCACTATATTCCACGTGGTTTTTGAGAAATTCCCCACATCCGAGTGGGATTTTCTGCGCCGCCATACTACATTATTTCCCATGCCTTTCACATCCTTTTAAAAAAGTAGCGATGTGGGCGTGAATGCATTATACTTGGGCCAAGTCAAATTATCGAATTGCGAGTTAGAAATTACGGATTGGGAGTTAATGGAATGGCGGAAGATGGCAGCTGGACGGAAATTGTGCATAACACGAGTTCGGATGTGCGGAAAATTATGTTTGTTTTCCACGGCTATGGAGCGGACAATAAAAATATTGCGCCGGTGGGGCCGGCCATTGCAGAAAATTGTCCCGGCATCGAGATACACGTTCCAAATGGCATAGAAATATGCGAAGAAAACGAAACTGGTTATCAATGGTTTTCCTTTGGAGAGACGTATCCTGACTCCTATTTCGATAATGAAGAAGCCATTCGCGCACACATCGATCGCACGCTAAAAAACAAAAAAATATCGTCCTATGCCGACCTAATTTTTTGCGGCTTCTCCCAGGGAGCAACGGTATCCCTGACTCTGGGACTAAAATTGGGCGTTGGCATGATTATATCCTTTGCCGGGGCTCTGCTGGATGGAAGCTATCCGGCATCCGGTTCTAAAAATACGAAAATAATAATGCTGCACGGGGAGCTGGATACGGTTGTTCCAGCGGAATTAGCCGAAAATGCCGCTAATTTTCTGCGCCAAGGCGGTTTAGATGCAAGTTTTGTCTTGGACAACGACGTTGGTCATGCTATAAGCGAAAATATGCTGAAGGAAGCCAGAAAATTTCTGGAGAAATATATAACGTAGCTGTCATAGTTATTGTGATGGAGTGGAGTTGTTCTTCGTTGTTCAAGTGGCTCAGGTAGGTGTTGTGATTTTATGTTTCAGGTAAGAATACATGGCAGAGGTGGACAGGGGGTCGTTACGGCGGCCGAAATGCTGTCCATAGCGGCGTTTCTGGAGGGGAAATATGCCCAGGCTTTCCCCAGCTTTGGTTCCGAAAGGATGGGCGCTCCGGTGGCTGCCTTTTGCCGCATTTCATCCCGGGAAATACGCCTGCGGGAGCCGATACTTGAGCCAAATGCACTAATTGTTCAAGATAGGACTGTTCTGGAACCAGCCCATGCGCTGGAGGGAATCGCCGCTGGCGGCTACGTCCTGATAAATTCTCCGTCCCCAATTGGCTTGGAATTTGACGGCCTAGATGGCGTAACGATAAAATGCATCGGCGCCACGGAAATCGCCATGGAACATCTTGGAAAGCCGCTGCCCAACGCAGTTCTTCTGGGAAGTTTCGCTGCCTTTACGAAAAAAATAAAAATTGATTCGGTAATAGAAGCGATAAAAACAAAATTTTCCGGGACGATAGCGGAGAAGAACGTCGCTGCCGCCGTCATGGCCTACGAAAAAATCGCATAGTTTCCGTATCTGCACTAGAGGAGAATTTAATGTTGCAGCAGTTGGAAGGATCAAGAGCCATGGCAGTGGCGGTTGGATTGTGCCGTCCGGGAGTGGTGTGCGCCTATCCCATAACTCCACAAACTCATATAGTGGAAGACCTTGGAGAGCAGGTAAGATCCGGACGGTTGCAAAACTGCGATTTCATCAATGTGGAATCCGAAATGGCCGCCATCAGCGTCACCATAGGATCGCAGGCAGCGGGAGTTCGGAGCTATACCGCCACCTCCAGTCAGGGACTATTGTACATGATGGAAGGCATATACAATGCGTCCGGATTACAGTTGCCGTTGGTGGTAACGCTGGGCAATCGATCCATCGGCGCACCAATTAACATATGGAACGACCATTCGGACGCCATGGCCATGCGTGATGCCGGTTGGGTCATGCTCTTTGCCGAAACGAACCAGGAAGCAGCAGATTTACATATACAGGCCTTCAAGATAGCTGAAGAGACCTGCATTCCAACGATGGTATGTGTGGATGGCTTTATTCTGACCCATGCCTACGAGCAGGTGGATTTGCCCTCCCAGGAGGAGGTGGATGATTTTCTGCCGCCATATAATCCGAAGATGCAGCTGGATCTTGCCCAGCCACAGGCCATCGGCACCATGGTTCCGCCGGAATATTTTATGGAATTAAAATACGAGGTCCACGAAAATCAGAAAAAGACTGTGGCGGTAGTGGAACGCGTTGGAGCAGAGTTCCGGAAAAAATTTCAACGCCATTCCGGAGGACTGATTCGATCATATAAAACAGATGGAGCTAAAACTATAATCGTCACCATGGGATCGGTTGCCGGCACATTGAAAGATGTGGCCGATGAACTTGGTGACGAGTTTGGAGTTGTATCCGTGGTAAGTTATCGACCTTTCCCGACCGATGCCCTGGTGGCGGCTCTCCGCAATGCCACAAATATTATAGTGCTGGAAAAAGCTTTGGCCCTAGGCGTTGGTGGCATATTGGCCAATGAAATAAAACTAGCTCTGGGCGGCAGTGGCCAAAAAATCAGATCCATTATTGCCGGTCTCGGAGGTCGCCTAATAACAAAAGCTTTGTTGAAGGATTGTATTTTGGCGCATGATGGCGACCCCGAATTATTTCTCGGTCTCCGTCATGACTGCGTCAATTCCCTAAAAAAATAGCGAAAGGAGGCCATCATGAGCTATTCCACCATTAGAGATCGATTTGAGCCGGAAAATACTGCCCTGCAGTCCGATTACAATAGACCCAACACACTTACCAGCGGCCATAGAGCATGTCAGGGATGCGGAGAAGCCACAGGAGCTCGCGCCGTTCTGGATACAGCCTATAGAGCCACCAATGGGAATTTGGTGGTGGTCAATGCCACCGGATGTCTGGAGGTTTTGTCCTGCGTTTATCCGGAAAATGCTTGGCAGGTTCCGTGGCTTCATTCGCTTTTTGGTAACACACCGGCCGTGGCCGCCGGTGTCGCGTCTGCATTTAAAATTAAAGGAATGCACGATGTAAGAGTCATTGCCCAGGGTGGAGATGGAGCGACCCTGGACATAGGAATGGGCTGCCTTTCCGGAATGTTTGATCGCAACGATGATGTACTCTACGTATGCTATGACAATCAGGCATATATGAATACCGGGGTACAAAGATCTGGCAGTACTCCCGCCTACTCTCGTACAGCCACCACTCTTCCAAATGCAAAGTATTTTGGAAACGCAGCAGGCACCGGGAAAAATGTGCCGGACATCGCAATGGCACATGGAATTCCCTACGTTGCAACGGCAAGTATTGCTAACATCCAGGACCTTGAGAAAAAAATTCTTAGGGCAATTAATATCCGTGGAGCAAGGTACGTACATGTGCATGTGCCCTGCCCTTTGGGATGGGGCTATCCACCCGCTGAAACCGTAAAGGTAGCCAGGCTCGCCCTGCAATGCGGTTTATTTCCGTTATTTGAAGCCGAAAACGGGATTTTGGTGGCATCGACGCCGATTGATGTTCTGAAACCAGTGGAAGAATACCTGAGGCTCCAGCGAAGGTTCGCCCATTTGTTTGGTAAAAATGCTAACCCGGAGGCAATCAAAATGCTGCAGCAGATAGCCAACAAAAATCTGGAAAAATATAGGCTAAGCGGAGGATTATCGGATGTCTAAATGCATTGTTCTGGAGGCTGCCACCAGCCTGAAAAACAAAACCGGATCCTGGAGAAGCATGAAACCGGAGTTCGTCCGCCGACTTCCACCATGCAATGTCGCCTGTCCGGCCGGAGAGAATGTTCAACAGTGGCTTTCCCTGATGCAGAATGGAAAGTTTCTGGAAGCCTGGCTGGAAATGATGAAAAACAACCCGTTTCCGGCCACCATGGGCCGCGTCTGCTATCACAATTGCGAAAAAGCCTGTAACAGGGGGCAATTTGATTCCGCAGTGAATATAAATTTGCTGGAAAGAAGCATCGGAGACATGGCGATTGCCAACGGCTGGCGGATGACGCCTAGTGAGGCAGTTCCATCCGGGAAAAAAGTTCTGGTGGTGGGAGCCGGTCCCAGTGGATTGTCGGCGGCCTATTTTCTGAATCGCTACGGCCATCAGGTTACCATCTATGAAACGCACATAAAGCCAGGCGGCATGATGAGATACGGCGTTCCCACCTACAGGCTAAGCAGATCCATCCTTGATGCGGAAATCGGTAGAATTATTGACGGTGGTGTGGAGCTTATCTGCAATAAACGAGTCCTTTGTCTGGCAACTGAACGGCAGAACTTTGACGCCGTATATGTCGCCACCGGAGCTCACCTGGCCTCCAAAGCCAATGTGGAAATAAAAGGCAAAGGCGGGATGATTCTGGATGCAATCGATATGTTTCGCCGAATGGAAAATGGAGGATTTGACGAGAATTTTTTGGATATGGATGTTTTGATCTACGGCGGAGGCAATACGGCGGTGGATGCCGCCAGAACAGCGCTGCGCCTAGGAGCCAAAAGTGTAAAAATCATCTACCGGCGAACACTGGATCGAATGAAGGCCCATGATAAAGAAATCCAGGAGGCTCTGCAGGAAGGTGTTGAAATTTTGTGCCAAAGGATCATTGGCGCCATCGATGAAAGGAAAGTTTTATTGGAGGAAACTTGCAATGATGAGAACAGCAGTGTTATCATTAAAACCGGACACAGCGAAATCGTTCATGCCCACGTTGTTATTTTTGCGGTAGGGCAGTCCATAGATGAGGATCTTTTTTCAGGATTGGATGGAATGGAGGTTTCAGAAACGAAAACGGTTGTCATAAACGAAGCCATGGCCACTGGTATCGACGGGATATTTGCCGGCGGAGATGTCGTTCGAGGAAAACGTAGCGTCACAAACGCCATAGGTCATGGCAAGAAGAGTGCACGCCACATGGATGCCTATCTGCGAGGCATCGAAATTGTCGCCACGCCGAAATCGGAAGTTGTGAATTTTAAAAAGATAAATACCGACTATTTTCCACCGATGGATGGATTAAAAACCACAGAACCTGCTAAAATCTCTTTCGAAGAAAAGTTCATATCTTTCAATGAAGAAGAACTGATACATGGGGCGCGTCGATGTTTCTCCTGTGGCAATTGCTTCCACTGCGATAACTGCTATGGCTATTGTCCGGATTGCGCCATTCGAAAGGATAATGATGGTTCACTGGAAATGGATTACAATTATTGCAAGGGCTGCGGAATATGTGCGGCCGAATGTCCCTGTGGGGCCATAAAAATGGTATTGGAGGATGCATAATCTGTTTTTTTTCACATGCCCATAAAACTGCTATCCCAGAATTTAATAAATCAGATTGCCGCCGGTGAGGTAATCGAACGGCCTTCATCGGTCATAAAGGAACTGGTGGAAAACTCCATTGACGCTGGAGCTGGTGAAATTTCGGTGAGCATCATAGATGCCGGAAAAAGTTTCATAGCCATAGAAGATGATGGCGTTGGCATGGATAAAAATGCGTTGGAATTGTGCCTCATGAGTCACGCAACCTCCAAATTAGATGCGGAAAATCTTTTTGATATACAAACATTTGGGTTCCGTGGGGAAGCGTTGCCATCCATTGCATCCATATCCCGCGTGTGCATAACGTCGGCCCAGGAAAATAGCGCATGGTGCATAGAAACTGCCGGCAGTGGAGCTGAAGTTGCTCTATCGCCGTCCACCAGGAAAAAAGGTTCCCTGGTGGAGGTGCGAGATTTATTTTTTGCCACTCCGGCCCGGCTAAAATTTCTAAAATCCGATTCCCGGGAAGCCGATTATTGTCGCGAGGTATTTCAGCGAACGGCATTGGCGTTCCGAAAAGTCTCCCTTCGCTTTAGGGAAGCTGACGTGGAAAAATACCACTACGAAGCTACAGATGATCTGCAAAAACGCGTTTGCGATGTGTTTGGCGAAAATTTTGTGGAGAATTTGTTCCCACTAAAGGCGGAAAAAGATGGAATGAGACTCCACGGCTTCATCGGTGTGCCAACTTTTAATAAAGCATCCAGCCATCATCAATATTTTTTTGTAAACAACCGCTATGTAAAAGATAAGGTTTTTGCTTCTGCTTTGAAATCCGCCTATGCCGGCCTAACTCCGCCCGGACGTTATCCGGTTGCCATCGTTTTTCTGGAAATTCCACATAACGAAGTGGATGTGAACGCCCATCCGGCAAAAACCGAGATACGATTTAGGGATGCGGAAAAAGTTAGATATTTCATGGTGTCCTCGCTGAAAAAGGCACTATCGTCTTTCGGTGCCGGACAGCAGCCCACCACGGAACTTATAAATAATTTTTTTGCGAAAAAAGAATTTGCTGCTAATGCCGGAGCGGCTGTTGCTAATACTATGACATTGTCTGGCGCGGCCAGGTCAGTCGAAAAAAACATTATCCCGCCCCCGGGAAAAAGCCAGGAGCCAAGAGCTCGGGAAATTTTTTTGGCAAATTACACAGAAGCAGCCTCCACTTCCCATGAATCCGGACCAGCGCCGCTATGCAACTTGGCCACGGCGGAAGCCCAGGAGTATTCCGCGGAAAAAATAAATCTGGGGAATGCCCTATTCCAGTTGGGAAACACATATATAGTGGCGGAAAACGGCCATCATTTAATTGTGGTAGACCAACATGCAGCCGCAGAACGAATTACCCTGGAAAAATTAAAGAAAACCCCAACTTTGGATTCGCAAAATTTGCTGATGCCTGATCTATGCTCCCTGACGAAATCCCAGGTGGAACTATTGCAAAAAAACACAGAGATCCTTCTGAGGTGTGGTATATATTTTGAAAAGCTTGCCGAAGATCTTGTGGTACTAAATTCCATCCCCGCACTGCTGGAGACCTGCGATACAAAATCGCTCATGACTGATATGGCCGATGAATTATCTGCCTTTGGCGATATCTATGATATTGAGCGGAAAATAAATGCCATATTTTCTGTTATTTCCTGTCATGGTAGTTTAAGGGCCGGAAAAAAATTAACAATTCATGAAATGAATAGTCTGCTTCGACAAATGGAAGACACCGAAAACATCGCGCAGTGTTGTCATGGAAGACCAAGCTATGTTATTATAACGCTAGAAAAGTTACATAAATTTTTCGAAAGATCTTGAATAATTTTTTTTGAATAATATATATAATTTGGAAGATGTAAAGATAAAGATGTGGTGATAAAAAATGGACGATCAAATCAGATTGCAGCCGCTGGTGACTCTTGACGACAACAGCATCTATGGCTACGAAGCTCTCTACACAAAGTCGGATTTTGCAGAATTTCCCAGTGCGACCCACATATTGCGTTCTGTTGCCATGGGATGCTGTGGAAAGCGAGAAGGTCGTCATGATTTTAAAATATTCATAAATATGACCATCGAAGATGTGGCAGATGAAAATTTCTGCCGAGAATTCCTTGGGGCCATGGAGGAAGTCGGATTTGCAGGAAATGCTATTGTTTTGGAGCTGAATGAAAATACCAATCCAGAGTTTTTGCTGCATATGAAGAAATCATTTAGCCTTCTGCGACGACATAACATCAAAATAGCTCTGGACGATTTTGGTACACAGTATTCCAGCATAGAGTACATGGGCGAGCTTCCGGTGGATATCGTAAAATTAGATAAAAAATTTACGCAAAACGCACCAAGTAATAGAAAAATTAGATCGCTAATAAAATTTTGCTCCGCCCTCTCCCATGACATCGGCTGTGATGTGGTCGCAGAAGGCATTGAAACCATAGATCATTTGGAATGCGCCATGGAAGCCCAAATCGATATCGGACAGGGCTTTTTATTTCCGGCTCCAGCCATGACGATAAAAACGAAGAAAACTCCATTTATAAATATTCGGGATTTTGCATCCATGATCTCGGCGCCGCAGCCAATGCAGCAGCGAGTAGCAATCTAGCGACTCAACTCAACGGCGCCTGCCTATCCAACTCTGCGGCGCAGTTGCGCAGCAGCGCTGGAACGTCAGACTCTGTGTCTTATTGGAAAGAAGTCTACTGTTTGTTCGAACCGATATTTCGCCTAGACCGATGATATTTCGCCTAGATTGACGATTGGACTGCGTCGTCCCCAGCCAAATCCGTGCTAAATTTATCTAATAAATTTCCATCGGTCGAACCGTCAACGCCCCGATCAACCAACTCAATAATGGCCAGCGGCGCCGCGTCCCCCCTACGGAACCCATTTTTTACTATGCGAATATAACCGCCTGGTCTGGCGGCATAGCGATTGGACAGCGGGCCAAACACTTTGGATACCAATGCGTTATCCCGGAGTTGCGCAAACAAATTTCGGCGATCTGCGAGACTCCCATGTTTCCCAAGTGTCAGCATTTTTTCTACATAGGGTCTAAGATCCTTCGCCTTGGGAAGAGTTGTTACTATCTGCTCATATTTTAAAAGAGCTTTGGCCAATCCATTGAACATCGCCTTCCGCTGAGCTGTACCCCTATTAAATTTTCTTCCACTAATTCTATGACGCATTGCCCTACTCCCTAAAATTTATCATGAGCACGTTTTGATATATCTTCCATATTCTCTGGCGGCCATCCATCCACCTGCATGCCGAGATACAGCCCCATATGAGAAAGAACTTCCTTAATTTCATTGAGAGATTTCCGACCAAAATTCGGAGTGCGCAGCATGTCATTTTCGCCCTTTTGCACCAAATCTCCTATGTAAACTATGTTATCGCCCTTCAGGCAATTCATGGAACGAACGGACAGCTCCAGATCATCGACTTTCCGCAGTAGGTTAGGATTAAATGGAAGAACCAATTCCTTGGAACCATTCCGATCTTCCGACTCGTCCTCAAAATTCACAAATTTTTGCAGCTGATCCTGCAGTATCTTTGCCGACATGGCCACCGCATCGTCTGGACGAATGGATCCATCCGTTTCCACGGTCATGATCAACTTGTCATAATCCGTAATTTGTCCAACCCGGGTATCTTCCACTCTGTATGAAACCTTTTTCACGGGATTGAAGATCGAATCGATAAACAACGTGCCAACTGGAGGATTTTCCACGCGATTCTGTGCCCCCTGCACATAGCCGCGCCCCACATTGACGATCATCTCCATGGAAAATGGAGCATCTTCGGCGACGGTACATATATAGTGCTGTGGATCCAGCACCTCCAATTCCGATCCCAGCTCGAACATACCTGCTCTGACATCACATGGACCGGTAACAGATATTTTCATTTTGCGAACACCGTCAGCATTCAGCCGGAGCGGCATGGACTTGATATTTAATATAATATCCGTCACATCCTCCAAAATGCCGGGGATTGTCGAAAATTCATGCAGCACTCCATCTATCCTTATGGATGTAACGGCTGTACCACTTAGAGATGACAATAAAACTCTCCGAAGAGCGTTCCCCAGGGTCACGCCAAAACCCCTCTCCAAAGGTTCTGCCACAAATGTACCTATGGTATGGGTAGCTGCGGTTTCGGAAATCGCCACGCCATCCACCTGCAATCTATACGGCCGAATTAAATCCTGCCACTGTTTTCTAATCACCACGTCCCTCTTATGTAACTTATCAAACTCTTCTACGTTTAGGCGGCCTACATCCATTGTGAGGAACTGGAGTAACGTCCTTTATGATGCCCACGATCAATCCCAAAGATTGAAAGGCCCTCAGGGCAGACTCCCTTCCGGACCCAGGTCCAAGTATTTCCACATCAACGTTTTTCATTCCATGTTCCATGGCTTTCGCCGCAGCCTTATCCGCCGCCATCTGGGCTGCATATGGGGTAGATTTTCTGGATCCCTTGAACCCCAAACTGCCTGCAGAACTCCAGGAGATCGTATTACCATGCAAATCAGTTATGGTAATGGTGGTATTGTTAAATGTGGCATTCACATGGACAATACCGGAGGCAACGTCCTTCTTATCCTTTTTCTTAACCCTTTGGGAGGTTTTATAAGCCATGATACTATCCTTACTTAGTTACTTTTTTCTTCCCCGGAATGGCGCGAGCCTTACCTTTTCTGGTGCGAGCGTTGGTGTGGGTCCTTTGACCGTTAACCGGAAGCCCCTTGCGGTGCCGCAGCCCACGATAACAACCTAGGTCCATCAAACGCTTTACGTTCATGGACACCATGCGCCGCAGATCGCCTTCCACCTGATAATCTCTATCGATTATCTCGCGGATTTTTAAAACTTCATCTTCGGTTAGTTCAAATACCCTCCGGGAAGATGGTATCGCCAAGACCTGACAGATAGATTTTGATTTGGCCGGACCTATTCCATATATGGATCTAAGAGCAAATTCAACACATTTTCTATCGGGCAAATTAACGCCTGCTATACGAGCCACGAATTATCTCCTTTCTAATCCAAAACCATCCAATACACCGCAGACCACATCGACAACAGCCGACGGAGCTGCATTCCCCGACACCTTCGACAACCTATCGGCATAATACTCACCAAGAGGAAGCGTCAGCCGACGATATTCCTGCAATCGATGTTTCACGATCTCTTCACTATCGTCATTTCTCCGAACAAGAGCACCACCGCAGTCGGGACAAACCTTCAAATCATCAAACGCACCAAATGTCGCGGCACATTTCTCGCAAACTCGACGCCCCGATATCCTTGCCACCGCCACACTTTCATCCACATCTATTTCCACTACCCGAACAAGATCCCTCCGGCGTCCATCATCCAACGAATCCAGAAACTTCGCCTGTCCCACAGACCTAGGATACCCATCCAGTAACACTACATCACCGGCGGAATTTTTGAACAGATTACTTTCCACAACCCCGTTGACAACGTCATCTCCCACCAGAGCACCGCTTTTAAGTATGGCGGCGATCTTTTGCCCCATCTCGGTACTATTTTCTACTTCATTTCTCAATAAATTTCCAGTGGAAAAATGAATCATACGATAAATAGTAATCAATTGGCCGGCCACGGTCCCTTTCCCAGCTCCCGGAGCGCCCAGCAGAACCACCACTCGCACATTGGATTTACAGCAATTACAGCAACTCATCTTTGTTTCCCAGCTTTTTTCAACACGCCTTTATACTGATGGGACAGTATATGGGTATATATTTGCGAAATGGTGTCTATGGTAACACCAACTATGATCAAAACACCAGTACCACCGAACACAAAATGTATGCCAAACTTTGCCTGCATTAGATCCGGAATGATGCAGACGAAGGACATGTACAATGCTCCCACCGTTGTTAATCTGGTCAGAATGTAGTCCAAATATTCGGCCGTGGCCTGCCCAGGCCTTACTCCCGGAATAAATCCACCGGCTTTTTTCAGGTTATCGGCCGTTTCTGTGGGATTAAAAACAACGGCGGTGTAGAAGAACGAGAAAAACATTATTAATGCGACTAAAACCGCGGAAAATAAAGCTCCGCCCCGGGTAAAAAAGCCCATAACGGCGTCCATAATATCGCTGTCGACAGTGTGGACAAAACCAGCCAACATCACCGGGAAATACAATAGAGAATAGGCAAAAATCGGAGGAATAACACCGGCAGAATTTATTTTTAGCGGAAGATGATTGGAGTCCATCGCCTTCCCCTGCTGTGCCATCATAGATTGTCGCTGCGGATAATGTATGGCCACCCGCCGCTGGGCTCTCTCCATAAATACCACGAATACCACCACGGCAATGGCCACGGAAAATATCGCCACCACAGAAAATATCGACAACGCTCCGGCGCGCCCCAATTCAAATATATTGGATATGCTGACCGGCATACCAGCCACTATGCCCGAAAAGATCAGCAATGACGATCCATTACCGACGCCGCGGGAAGTTATCTGCTCCCCCAACCACACCAAAAACAACGTACCACACACCAGCGATGGCACCGCAATAACCGGGAATAGCCCGCCTATTTTTACCGGACCATTGGGTATGCTCATGAGAAACAAACTAATGCCATAGGCATGAAACGATGCCACAAAAATAGTCAAATATCTTGTATATTGGTTGATCTTCTTCCTGCCGGTTTCCCCCTCTTTTTTGAGAGCCTCCAGCGTTGGAGAAATCATGGTAAACAGCTGGATAATGATGCTGGATGAAATGTATGGCATCAGGTTAAGGGCAAAAACAGTCATACGACTCAGAGCCCCACCGGAAAACATGTTGAACATGCCCAAAAGACCACCACCGGACAAGTGCCGCTTCGCCAAATCCTCTATGATCGCCGGATCCAGCCCCGGCAACGGAACATAGGTGCCGATTCTATAGACAAAGAGCGCCAAGACCGTAAAAATCAGTCTCTTCTTCAGATCTGTAGCCTTAGAAAACGTCTCTAAGCTGAATCCTCTGTTGAAAAGAGATTCTGACGCCATTAAAATATCCTCCAATTAGACCATTAGGAAACTGTTTCTGGTTTCCGTATAATGGTCACCCTACCCCCAGCCGCTTCAACGCCTCTAATGGCCGCGGCCGTGGCGTAGTTTGCCACGATGTTGAGCTGCGTCTTCAGTTCCCCTTTTCCCAAAAGCCGAATCCCCAGAGCGGCATTACGAACGGCTCCGATCGCCTGCAGCACGGTTATATCAATACTCTGATCAGCTGAAAGTTTACCGATTTCGCAAAGTCGCTGAAGACTCTGTAGATTAATGTAGGCCACCAGCGATCTATCTTTTCCGGATACAAAACCATGCTTAGGAAGACGCCGATAAATTGGCATTTGTCCTCCCTCAAACCATTTGACCTTTCCGCGACCGGAGCGAGCTTTTCCACCTTTGTGTCCGTAACTACTGGTTTTTCCACAACCGGATCCTATCCCACGGCCCAATGCTTTTTTATCTATTCCATGACGAGATCTAAGAGAGTTCAGGCAAAAATTATTCATTTGCATCACCAATACTAACAAGATGGGAAACTTTTTTCACAAGTCCGCGAACACAGGCATTGTCCTGCAGCACAACCTTCTTCCCGATTCTACCCAGCCCGAGAGCTCTCAAACTTACGACCTGAGACTTCTCGCAACGCGCACAACTACCGACCTGCCTAATGCAAATTGTTCCCTTGGGATTAGCTTCTTTCATAACATCTCCCCCACTTCACTGTTGCTGTTTCGGCGCCGCACGACGCGCGGTAATCTCGCCAACTTTTTTATCCCTTTTGCTCGCTATATATCTCGGAGACACTACGGATTGCAGCGCATTAAACGTCGCTCGAACCATATTATGTGAATTCGCAGAGCCAACGCATTTACTAACCACATCCTGGATGCCCAGAGCTTCAAAAACAGATCTCATGGCACCACCGGCTATTATACCGGTACCTGCCACAGCAGAACGCAGTACCACCAGTCCAGCTCCGAATCTACCAACGACATCATGATGCAGAGTACGTCCTTCACGCATTGGTATGCGAATCATTGAATTCTTAGCCCGCTCCGAGGCTTTTTTGACGGCGTCCGACACCTCTCTAGCCTTACCGCCGGCGAATCCTACTCTACCCTTGCCGTCACCAACTACCACCAACGCGGAAAAGGAAAATCTCTTTCCCCCCTTAACCACCTTGGCTACACGGCCAACGGAAACTAATTTCTCGATGTAAGCTACTTCTTCACGACTCATAAATATACTTCCCTAAAATAATAACCCTGCCTTGCGAGCTCCATCGGCAAGAGCTTTTACTCTTCCATGATAATTATAGCCGCCACGATCGAACACCACCTCTTTTATACCGGCATCAATGGCCCTTCCGGCAATTAGAGCTCCGACTTTTCCGGCGGCTTCACAATTGGCAGTCTTCTGGGGATCGCCGCGGAATGTTTTATCAATAGTGGAAGCGGCACAGAGGGTTCTGCCACAGGAATCGTCTATTAACTGAGCATAAATATGCCTTTCGGATCTAAATACCGAAAGCCTCGGCTTGTCAAAAGATTTAACCCGAACCTGATAGCGTACTCGCTTGGCGCGCCGCACAAATTTTTTATCGACCCTGGACATGGCTATTTCTTCTTCCCTTCTTTGCGATACACATATTGATTATCGACTATGATTCCTTTTCCGTTATAGGGCTCCGGTTCCCTATATTTCTGCAGCCCCCTCACAAATTCGCCAACCTGCTGAAGGTCAGCTCCGGATACCCTGACCACGGTTGGAGCTTCACAAACCACTGACAATTCGTCAGGAATCGGAACCACCACCTCATGGCTATAGCCCAATTGCATAACAAGATTGCGTCCCTGCAGATTGGCCTTGTAGCCAGTGCCAATAAACGTCAATTTTTTGCTAAAGGGACGCGATAATCCAGCTATATACTTGGAAACTATGGACCTGCACGTCCCCCACATGGATCTCGAAACCTTATCGTCACCATTGGGCCTAAATATCACTCGACCATCGCTGATTTCAGTACTGACAGAATCGTGAATTTTAAATCTAAAACTACTACTCTTGCCACTACCGACCAAAAAACCATCCTCCAGAGCAACAGTTATGCCGGGAGGTATATCTATTGGATGTTTTCCTACTCTTGACATCGTTAGAACACCCTACATAAAATTTCGCCGCCAACATTGCTTTCCCTTGCCTCGGCATCCGATAGAATGCCCCGGGAAGTGGATAGCACATATATTCCAAAGCCATTGAAGGCCAAAGATACATTTTTCAACTTTGAATAGGACCGGCAACTCGGCTTCGAAACCCTATCCAAAACCTTTATGACGGACCTGCCATCGTAATATTTTAATTTTACCCGGAGGAAAGCCCGACCGTCGGTTTCCACCTCTTCGGTACCATTTATATAGCCTTCGCGTTCCAACACCCGCAGTATTCGTGCCTTGGTTTTGGAAGTTGGTATGTCCACAACGTCAAAGCGACGCTGACAGGCATTTTTTATTCGGGCCAACATGTCCGCAATAGGATCTGTCATCATGTTCTGCTACTCCTCACCAACTCGCCTTGCGTACGCCAGGCACCAATCCCTCCGCTGCCATCTCGCGCAATACGATGCGGGAAATGTTGAACTTCCTATAGACACCGCGGCTGCGCCCCGTCACCATACAACGATTGCGAATCCGGGTAGCGGAAGAAGTCCTTGGCATCGCAGCCAACTTTAACTGGGCTGCGAAACGCTGGACAGCGTCCACACTTTTGTTCATAATGATGGCTTTCAAGGCATCGCGGGTTACCTTCTTGGCTTTCACAACCCTGCGAATTCTCTTAGCAGATTCAATAGTACTTTTGCTGGCCATGCGATTCTACCCTACACCATAAATGGAAAATTAAAAGCACCCAATAGCGCTTCCGCCTGAGCATTGTCACTGGCTGTGGTTACAACCGCCACGTCTAATCCGCGAATGTTATCAACATTGCTCACCGACACCTCCGTAAACACTATCTGCTCCTTAATTCCAAATGAATAATTCCCACGGCCATCGAAAGATCTCCTCGAAAGCCCCCTAAAATCCCTAACACGCGGCAATGCTATATTGATAAGGCGATCAAGAAATTCGTACATTCTTTCTCCCCTCAGGGTAACCATGGCGCCGATCTTTTGCCCCTGGCGAAGCTTAAATCCAGCCACAGACTTGCGGGCAATAGTCACGACCGCCCTCTGCCCAGCAATGGACGTCAACTCTTCCACAGCCTGCTTCACATGCTTGCTGTCCGCAATCCCCTCCCCAACTCCCATGTTGAGTACAATCTTCTGAAGTCGAGGAACCTGGAGATCATTAGCCAGTTCAAGATCTTTCTTGAGGGCCGGAACAATCGTACTAAAATAATAATCTTTTAATCGAGTCATTTTTTTTTCCGTCTAAGCTATTACAGTTCCTGTACGTTTGGAAACCCGTACTTTTTTGCCATCAATTATCTTCATGCCCACGCGCGTTGGCCTATCATCATTGACATCCAGCAGCATCACATTGGAAGCATGAATAGATTGCTCATTTTTCTCAATGCCTCCCGGACTTGCGGCAGATGGCTTCCGGTGTTTTACGCAAACATTTACGCCCTTCACCACAACCCTTCTCTCATCCCTGAGCACCATTAAAATTTCACCGGAACGCCCCCTATCCTTTCCGGCAATCACCTGCACCATATCACCTTTTTTGATGCGCCAACTATTCATTACAACACCTCCGGAGCCAGAGAAATAATCTTCATCATATTTTTGGAACGCAACTCGCGGGTTACGGGACCAAACACACGCGTACCAATGGGCTCACCCTGCTTATTGATGATAACAGCGGCATTCCGATCAAATCTTATGATGCTTCCGTCCTTCCTATGGATGGCGGATGCCGTACGGACAACCCCCGCCTGCACCACATCTCCTTTCTTGACCTTTCCGCGAGGAATGGCTTCTTTTACGGAAGCGACTATAACGTCACCCACCCGGGCATAGCGACGAGCCGCACCACCCAGAACCTTTATGCACATTATTTCTTTAGCGCCAGAATTGTCCGCGATGCCGAGGCGCGATTGCATTTGTATCATGACTGAACTCCCACTGCGGCGCTGCGATCGCCCAGCACAATCCAACATTTTGTTTTGGAAATCGGGCTGGACTCGCCTATGGAAACACGATCACCCACCATCCATTCGTTTTTTTCATCATGGGCATGATATTTTTTTGAAATGCGAATATATTTCTTATATTTCGCATGCTTTACCTGTCTAATAACTTTAACGGTGACCGTTTTATCACAGGCACTGCTGGTCACGACGCCGTTCAGAATACGCCTAGGCATTTTTGCTCCCCATATTACAATTTTTCACCAGTCTTGCGCATTTCGCCACCTTTTTCCTGGCAGCCCGGATCACATGCGGAGCCGCGCCCTCCCCCAGAACCTTCCGGAATCGCAGCCTCATGGCTTCCCTTTTGGCATTCTCCAGGTCACCCAGAAGAGTGACGTCAACAGCTTCATCCTTGGACATCCCTACTCTCCCCGGGTAACAATTTTTGTTAAAATCGGAAGCTTAGCCGAAGCCAAAACCAAAGCCTTATGGGCTATGCTAGCATCCACCCCATCCATTTCAAACATTATGGTGCCAGGATAAACCCGGCAGGCCCAATACTCCACTCCGCCTTTGCCGCTACCCATGCGCACTTCCGCCGGCTTCTGGGTGACCGGAAGATCGGGATATACCCGAATCCAAACCTTGCCCACCCTTCTCATACACCTGGTTATGGCACGACGAGCAGCCTCTATCTGGGCCGCCGTGACTCTGGCCGATTCCACCGCCTTCAGGCCATAGGAACCAAAGCTCAAGCGATGCCCCAGGGACGCAATTCCCTTCATTCTGCCCTTAAAGCTTTTTCTGAATTTAGTTCTGCTTGGAGATAACATGACCTCTACTCCCTACCCCTCTGTGATCTTTCCCGATCGCCTCTCTCTCCGCCACTTTTTGGCAGGAAAACCGATTTCGAATTAAATACCTCTCCCCTATAGATCCAAACCTTTATGCCGATTGATCCATAGGTTGTATGGGCAACTTTAATCCCATAATCCACATCACCACGAAGGGTATGCAACGGCACCTGCCCCTCCCGGTACCATTCCATACGAGCGATTTCAGCGCCACCCAGCCGCCCGGAACAATTTACCCGGATGCCAAGTCCGCCAGATCGCAGCGTGGATTGCATCGCCCTCTTTACAGCCCGGCGGAATCCAACCCTCTTTTCAATTTGGGACGCAATGGTTTCCGCCACCAGTCGAGCATCAGTCTCGGGTTTGCGAACTTCCACGATGTTCAGAGCCACATCAGACCCCACCAGAGCCATCAGATCAGAGCGCAATTTTTCGATGTCATTACCTTTTTTGCCAATAACCACACCGGGACGCGCCGTATGAATCGTCACCACGACTTTTTTTGCCAATCTCTCCAAATTTATGCGAGAAACTCCGGCCAACTTCAGGCGATCATTCACAAATTTTCTTATTTCGAAATCCAGACGCAGCAGCTCCGCATAATCGCGCTTCGCATACCAACTGGAATTCCAGGTGCGAATTATACCTAAGCGGAGCGAATTTGGATTTATTTTTTGGCCCATATCAACCCTCGCCCTCACACAATACAATAGTCAACCGACTAAACTTTTTCAAAATGCGGCCCCCGCTTCCCTTTGCTCGTGCCATCAAGCGTCGAAGTGTAACGGATTTGCCAACATAGGCCTCTCTGACAACCAGAAGGTCTTTGTTCAATGCATAATTCATGTCCGCATTGGCGATGGCAGAACGCAACGTGGTCTGAATCTCGCGGGCCACCGCTTTTTTGCAAAACCCAAGGACATTCACCGCCTGCTGCGCCGACATCCCCC
Organism: Holosporaceae bacterium; assembly: GCA_031267415.1. GTDB lineage: Bacteria > Pseudomonadota > Alphaproteobacteria > UBA3830 > UBA3830 > BNWE01. The sequence continues at coordinate 7,775 of JAIRZD010000058.1, read as the reverse complement.
GAATTAATTTCGCCACCAGATTTACTTTACGCGGAGAAGCTGGAATCATCCTATCCCTGGCAACAACATCTATGGAAGCTGGCGCTATACGCAATCGTTTGCTCATCACTGTTATCCTTTCTTGGCCTTTCTATCACCCGAGTGCCCATTGAAGGTCCTGGTGGGAGCAAACTCACCCAGTTTATGACCGACCATCTCTTCGGTTACCAAAACCGGAATAAACTTCCGACCATTGTGCACCGAAAACGTGACCCCAACAAAGTCAGGAATCAAAGTTGAACGCCGAGACCATGTTTTAATGGGATCACGACGACCAGACTCCAGCACTTTCCTGGCTTTCTTTAGCAAATATCCGTCCACAAAAGGACCTTTCCACACAGAACGTGTCACCACTACACCTATTTCTTTCTACGCGTCATAATAAATTTATCGGACGGTTTCAGCTTTCTCCTGGTCTTATACCCCTTGGTCAATTTGCCCCAGGGAGTAACCGGATGCCGACCGCTCTTGGTTTTACCCTCGCCACCTCCATGTGGATGGTCCACCGGATTCATGGCAGATCCTCTGTTCACCGGACGCCTTCCCATCCAACGACGGCGCCCCGCTTTACCAAGAACAATGTTCTTTTGGTCAGGGTTCGAAACCGCCCCAATGGTAGCACGACATTCACCGCTTATCAACCGCACTTCTCCGGAAGAAAGCTTTACGATAACACGGCCAGAATCGCGACCAACCACCTGCCCATAAACTCCGGCAGAGCGAGCATATTGAGCTCCCTTGCCAACCTGCAATTCGATATTATGAACGATTGTCCCTATGGGCACATTTATCATCTTCATACAATTGCCAACTTTTGTGTCGGTTTTGTCGGAAGATATGATCTTGTCACCTGGAGACAATTTTTGCGGGGCAATTATGTAGGAATACTCGCCATCGGCGTATTTCACCAACGCAATAAAGGCGGTTCTATTGGGATCGTACTCGATACGCGTCACCACCGCTTCCACATCAACTTTGTTCCGCAAAAAATCCACAAAGCGATACAACTTTTTATGGCCACCACCACGGTGCCAGGAAGTTATATGACCGTGAACGTTGCGACCTCCAGAAGCAGATTTACCGCACAACAACGTTTTGTGTGGCTTGCCCTTCCATAGCGAAGAGCGATCCACCAGCACAAGTCCACGAGTTCCCGGTGTAACAGGTTTATAAGATTTCAGAGCCATTAGATCCCACCTTCCAGATCAATAGAGCCTTCGCGCAACCGCACCACGGCAAACCTCTTGGCCTCCGTACGCCCATGTTTCCCGCGAAAAACTTTCCTTTTGCCATTTCTATTTAAAACATTCACTCCGGAAACCTTTACCCCAAAAACTTTTTCCACAGATCTACCAATGTCAATCTTCGTCGCCTCCGGATGCACCCGAAAGACATAAACGCCGGAGCTCTTTGAATTCGATGCCTTCTCTGTCATTACCGGAACCACTAGACAGTCGTATTCTGATAACATAATATTACCTCCACAAACGTTCGCTGATACCCGCAACCGCGCTTCTGGTAAGCGCCAGTTTTTCATGCTTCAAGGCATCATAAACATTGAACCCAATAACGGGCAACACATCAATCTTATATAGATTCGAGCAGGCATTTTTGAAATTTTGACAATCGTCAGAGGAATCGACAAACAGCACGGAACGCATATTCAATTTATTCAACGATTCCAACAGAGGTTTCGTTTTGGAAGTTTCCAGTTTCAGATCCTCCAGGATTATCAGATTGTTTTCCTTTTGTTTTAGAGTAAGAAGCGTTTTTATCGCCAACAGCCGAACTTTTTTGTTGAGTTTAAAGCAATGACACCGTGGAGTCGGACCAAATGCCACACCGCCTCCGACAAAAATATTCGCCGTTCTGGCTCCGTGACGCGCGTTCCCCGTCCCTTTCTGGCGAAACGCCTTTTTCTTGGTTCGATTGATATAACCCCGCGTTTTAACCGCATGGGTGCCAGCCTGACGACCGGCCAGTTGCCATCGAACAACATCCGCCAGACATTCCTTCTTTGGCTCTATGTTGAATATGGAATCGTCCAACTCCATATCGCCACAAATGTTTCCATCTAATTTTACCACCTGCAGCAACATGACTACTTATTCCTTTTCTTTACGGCATCTCTTATAACAACATAACTGCCTTCGGGTCCAGGAACGCCGCCACGAATAAGCAACAGATCCCCTTCAACGCCGTGAACCACCAGGTTCTGTAATGTTACCATCTCATTTCCCATGTGTCCAGCCATGCGTTTCCCTTTAAAAACTTTTCCCGGATCTTCGCGGTTACCGGTGGAACCATGGCTTCGATGGGACACGGACACACCGTGAGAAGCTCTTAATCCACCGAAATTGTGCCTTTTGATACCGCCGGCAAATCCTTTACCGATGGAAACTCCGGCCACATCCACTAATTGCCCGGGTTCGAATATTTCAGCGCCATAGGATGTACCGATGGCCGGTAAATCAGCGCCGTCCAGACGAAACTCCTTTAATTGCCTGAAAAACTTACCGCAGCCGAGGGATTTAAAATACCCCTGCATCGGTTTGTTGATCTTGTTCTCCACCGTTTCCACGGTACCAACGACAGCGGCATCATAGCCATGACTCTCCAAAGTCTTATGGGACAAAACACAATGTTTCTCTATTTTCAGCACCGTCACCGCGAATTGACGGGCACCGTCGCTGAAAACCCGCGTCATGCCCAATTTTTTCCCCAATAATCCAGAACGCATATCTCAACCCAAAAGTTTTATTTCCACATCGACCCCGGCCGCCAACTCCAATTTCATCAGAGCGTCCACCGTCTGCGGCGGACAATCCAAAATATCCACCAAACGTTTGTGAGTTTTAAGCTCAAACTGCTCTCGGGACTTTTTATGGACGAAAGGAGACCTCAACACCGTAAAACGCTCCACCCGGTTCGGCAACGGAACCGGACCACGAACACTGGCCCCGGTCCTTTTAGCCGTCATAACAATTTCACTGGTAGAATGATCCAACAGTCGGTGATCGTACGCCCTGAGGCATATTCGGATGCACTGCGCGTTCATGGTATTTCAATCCTTCCTCGATTAGGCCAATATTTTCGTCACTACCCCGGCACCAACGGTCCGACCACCCTCGCGTATGGCGAAGCGCAACCCCTCGTCCATAGCTATCGGAGCGATAAGCTTTACTATCAACTTGACATTATCACCCGGCAACACCACATCCACACCTTCAGGAAGGGTCACATCGCCGGTGACGTCGGTGGTCCGAAAGTAGAACTGAGGACGGTACCCGGTGGAGAACAATGTATGTCGACCACCCTCATCTTTGTTCAAAATATAGGTTTCGCACTCGAAATGTGTATGAGGGGTAATCGACCCCGGAGCCGCCAGCACCTGGCCACGTTCCACGTCCTCACGTTTCGTACCACGCAGCAGGCACCCGAGGTTATCCCCGGCTTCTCCCTGGTCCAACAACTTCTTGAACATTTCGACCCCGGTAACCACCGTCTTTATGGTATTGCGAATACCTACGACCTCGACTTCTTCGCCGAGTTTCACAACTCCCTGTTCCACTCGCCCGGTGACCACGGTCCCACGGCCAGAGATGGAAAACACATCTTCTATAGGCATCAGGAACGGTCTATCTTTTGGTCTATCAGGCTGAGGAATATACCGATCGATCGCATCCATCAATTCCAGAATTTTTTCCTTCCCGATCGCGTCATTTTTTCCTTCCAAAGCACAGAAAGCACTGCCCTTGATAATTGGTATTTCATCCGCCGGGAAATCGTAATTGCTCAATGTGTCTTTTATTTCCATTTCCACAAGTTCCAGCATTTCCGGATCATCCACCATGTCGACTTTGTTGATAAAGACCACCAGAGCCGGTACCCCAACCTGACGCGCCAGCAGAATATGCTCTTTGGTCTGCGGCATAACGCTATCCGTGCCAGACACCACCAATATTGCCCCGTCCATCTGCGCTGCACCGGTGATCATGTTCTTCACGTAATCCGCATGGCCTGGGCAATCGACGTGGGCGTAGTGCCTCTGCGCTGTCTCATATTCAACGTGAGCTGTGGAAATAGTGATACCACGGGCTCTCTCTTCCGGAGCCTTATCGATCTGGTCATAGGCAGTAAAACTTGCTCCGCCCTTCTCCGCCAACACTTTGGTGATAGCTGCCGTCAGGGTCGTTTTACCATGATCGACGTGCCCAATGGTGCCAATATTACAGTGAGGTTTAGTCCTCTCAAATTTCGCTTTACTCATCGTTATAATCCCCTAATACCAAGTTACCATATACAGAACATAAATACATGAAACGCAACTACACCATCAACTTCGCCGCCACGTGGGATGGAACCAGATCGTAGCGAACAAACTGCATCGTGTACTGAGCCCTTCCCTGGCTCATGGAACGCAACACATTAACATAGCCGAACATTTCAGCCAACGGAACTTCTGCCGCAATAATACGTGCATTCGCCCTTTGATCCATACCAACAACCTGCCCTCGCCGGCTATTGATATCCCCGATAACATCTCCCATGTAGTCTTCCGGCGTCACAACCTCCACGGCCATGATGGGTTCGAGAATCCTCGGACCACATTTTTGCATGGCTTCCTTAAACGCGCATCTGGCGGCAATTTCAAATGCCAACACACTCGAGTCAACGTCGTGGTAGGAACCATCCACCAGTCTACATTTTACGCCCACCACCGGGCTTCCGATCAGACAACCGGACTCTGCCATTCCCCTGAGCCCCTTCTCAACGCCGGGGACGTATTCCTTCGGAATGGCTCCTCCAAAGATCTTACTCTCGAATTCTATACCGGTATAAAGACCACTGGGCTCAAACTGTATCACAACCTTTGCGAATTGACCAGCACCACCGGATTGTTTTTTGTGTACATATTCTATCTCAGAGGCGATGGATATGGTTTCCCGATAGGCCACCTGTGGTGCCCCGACATTCACCTCAACCATGAACTCCCGCTTCATGCGATCCACGATGATCTCCAGGTGCAGCTCTCCCATGCCCTTGATGGTGGTCTGGGCAGTTTCCTCATTCATGCTAACCCGCAGAGAAGGATCTTCCGCCGCCAAACGGGAAAGAGCGCCCCCCATTTTTTCCTGATCTGCCCGAGATTTCGGTTCCAGCGCCATTTCGATAACCGGATCCGGAAATTCCATTTTTTCCAACAACAGTGGACTAGAAGCCGCACACAATGTGTCACCGGTGGTCGTATATTTGAGCCCACAGGCGGCAACTATATCGCCAGCACAGGCTTTCTTTATGTCTTCACGGTTATTTGCGTGCATCAACAGCAGACGCCCCACCCTCTCCCGTTCGTCCTTGGTGGAATTCATCACATAGCTGCCGGATTCTAAAATTCCCGAATAGACTCGCAAAAACGTCAGATGCCCCACGAATGGGTCAGTCATAACTTTGAATGCCAGCGCAGCAAGTGGCTCGTTATCAGCCGAATGTCGCAGAACAGGGGCCCCATCATCCACTCCATGCCCGGTGATTTCCCCGATGTCCAGCGGAGACGGCAGAAAGTCAACAACTCCATCCAGCAACGTCTGCACGCCCTTATTCTTAAAGGCACTGCCGCAAAACACCGGCACAAACGCTCCGGACATGGCACCTTTCCGAATACAGCGCAGCAACTCCTCCGTCGACGGCTCCCGACCTTCCAAATAGGACTCCATGAGCTCATCGTCCTGCTCGACGGCCATTTCTACCAATTCCCGATGATATTTTTCGACATCTGCCGCATATTTTTCCGGAATGGCGACGGTTTCGTATTCGGCCCCCAGGGTTTCGTCTTTCCAATTATAGGCCTGCAGGCGAAGTATATCTATGACGCCCAGAAAACTGCTTTCCAATCCATCCGGGATCTGCATAACCATGGGACGGGCACCTAGACGGTCCACAATCATGTCCACACAGCGAAAAAAATTGGCCCCGGTGCGATCCATTTTGTTTACGAAGCAAATCCGAGGCACATTGTACTTATCCGCCTGCCGCCAGACGGTCTCGGACTGGGGTTCAACCCCTGCCACCCCATCAAAAACGGCGATGGCTCCATCCAGAACTCGCAGAGAGCGCTCCACCTCGATGGTAAAGTCCACGTGTCCCGGCGTATCGATGATATTTATGCGGTGATTTTTCCAGTAGCATGTGGTGGCGGCAGACGTAATGGTTATACCACGTTCCTGTTCCTGCTCCATCCAATCCATGGTGGCCGCACCTTCATGCACTTCCCCAATTTTATGGGATCGACCGGTATAAAACAAAATCCTTTCGGTCGTAGTGGTTTTGCCGGCATCGATATGGGCCATTATGCCGATATTTCTGTATCTTTCTATGGGAGTGCTGCGGGACATGATTACCACCTATAATGCGCGAATGCTTTGTTGGCCTCGGCCATTTTATGCGTATCATCTCGCTTTTTAACTGCTCCTCCACGTCCGCCATAGGCATCAAGAAACTCACCGGCCAATTTTAGCATCATGGTTTTTTCCGAACGTTTTCGAGCATAGGCAATGATCCAGCGAATGGCCAGGGCCTGGGCGCGCTCGCCCCTCACTTCCACCGGAACCTGATATGTGGCACCACCTACTCGCCTGGACTTAAGTTCCAGAGAAGGCCTCACGTTGTTCAGAGCCTCTTCAAAAACCTCCAGACCAGATCTGCTGGACTTTTTCTGAATGTGATTAAAAGCCTCATGGAGCATTTTCTCCACAATGGACTTCTTGCCGTCATACATTGCGGCATTGATGAATTTAGTCACCACCAAGCTACCGAATTTAGGATCCGGCAACACTTCCCGTTTTTCAGCTGCTCTCCTGCGCCCCATGGAAATCCTCCGCTATTTTGGCTTTTTGACGCCGTACCTGGACCGTCCCTGACGTCTGTTTTTTACGCCCTGGGTATCCAACGCTCCACGAACAATATGATATCTCACACCCGGCAAATCCTTGACGCGACCGCCTCTTATCATCACCACCGAGTGTTCCTGCAGATTATGTCCCTCTCCAGGTATATGACAGGTGACCTCAAACCCACTGGTCAGGCGAACACGGGCGATTTTCCGCAGCGCCGAGTTCGGTTTCTTAGGGGTCGTGGTGGTAACTCGAGTACACACCCCCCTCCGCTGAGGACAGCAACGGAGAGCCGGCACCTTATTTCTTTTGGCAACATCCTTTCGGGGATTTCTAATCAACTGATTGATCGTCGGCATACGCCTCTTCCTTATAACTAACCAAGAACCCAGGAGAATCACGCGAACATGAACCCGCATGAGCGCAGCATACTACTCATTGATCGATGATTAGTCAAGCCCCGCCTTCAAATTGTATCAGTTTCGCGCCCATTCAATCTCCTCCGGCGTCGACTCCCCCCTGTGTCACAGCAATTGATCTAGTACAGATGGCTTCCATCCGACCTCGACTTGCGCTATTATCTGCCGGAGCAGGCTGGGTGGCAGAGTGGTTATGCAGAGGACTGCAAATCCTTGGACGTCGGTTCGACTCCGGTCCCAGCCTCCGACTCATCTGTAAAATGCAAGAAAGACAAATGAGAATTTATCCCCGCTAATTTATCAGCTTATCAGCTTATCAGCTTGGCAGCTTGGTAGTTGGCGAAGGTTTTGAGGTCTGTGGCGATGGTTTTCAGGGCGGATTTCAGCTCGGATTCCGTTGAGATGTCGTAGACATGCGACGGAT
>JAIRZD010000051.1 GCA_031267415.1 Holosporaceae bacterium | reverse complement strand
CCTTCTGTGAATTGTGTTAATAATCCGGTCAGCAAATTTTTGCCGGTGTCGTTTTGAGAAAAAGATTCAATTATTTCTTTATAAAGATCTTTGCAAGTGGCAATACTTCCTAGGGCATGTAAGCCTTTCGCTAATGTATCCAAATCGCCTAGATAGTTCCAGTTCCAGTCGATAGGTTTTTGCATAGCTTTCTTCATGGATTCATGAAGTTTTCTCAGATTCTCGGTCCAAATTATATATTTCGGATTATTACAATCTTCATAGTTTGTTTTGATTTCAATGCAGATGTCCCAATAAAACTTTTGCAAATCACGATCACTTATCTTACTAATACAGTTACTGATGTCCACGCTTCCCCCAATTTTATCACCAGCCACGGACGTTACTTCCATGCCGATGGCGCAGCTGGATATTGTTACTCCAAAAATCGCCTGTATGAACAACCCATTATTCCGCATTTCATTTATTCCTTATTTTATTAACACAATAGGGATAACATATATTGCTTAACAATGGAATAGAAGAAGTGGTTTTTTTTGTGCGTCAGGCATGGAAATTTCCTGACAGTGTTCCGAAGGAAGTCTATTGAAGCTTTTAGTTAATACTGCGTCTAGCCGTCATTTGTCCAAATCTCAGTTAAATAACTCAAAAAAAGGGGAATATTTACGCCAAAATTCACTCAACCACAGATATATCCGGCGCATCCACGGCCTTCATGCCAACCACATGGTATCCCGAATCCGCGTGAATTATTTCACCGGTAACCCCGGCTGATAGGTCGCTCAGGAGAAACAGTGCTGCTCCTCCCACATCTTCCAGCGTGGTATTTCTTTTGAGTGGAGCATTGAGACGGTTCCATTTCAGGATATATCTGAATTCCTCTATGCCGGCCGAGGCCAATGTTTTTACCGGTCCGGCGGATATCCCATTCACGCGGATACCTAGATTTCCAAAATCCACAGCCAGATATTTCACGCTGGCTTCCAGGGCGGCCTTGGCGACGCCCATGACGTTGTAATTCGGCATTACCCGCTCAGATCCTAGATAGGTCAGCGTCAAAATCGAAGCATTAGCCGACAGATATTCGTAGGCCAGTTGACACACAGCCACCAGCGAATAGCAGGATATGTCCATTGTGTTGGCGAAATTGGTTCGGGAGGTATCCACGTATTTTCCAGCCAATTCCCGTTTATCCGAATAGGCTATGGCGTGGACAATAAAATCTATTTTTCCGAATTTGGCCGCAACTTTTTTGCAGAGAAGGGCAATGCTTTCGTCATCTGCCACATCGCACTCCACCAGCTCCACGTCGCCCAGGGACTCTGCCAGAGGTTTTACCCTTTTGAGCAGTAATTCGGATTGATAGCTGAATGCCAGCTGAGCGCCATGTGCAGCAAGAGACTTGGCGATGCCCCAGGCAAGGGACCTATCGTTCGCTACGCCCATTATTAGGCCTTTTTTGCCATTCATTAGCTGCATCGGCTCCTCATAGATTATAGCAGGGACACATCAACGGTTATGATCACGAATAGTCGCCATTAACTATCTTTTTCAAGACGGGCGACGCTTTGAATATCAGCGTTTTTCTGAATTCAATGACAGCTTCCTGCATGGTTTTCGGGTTGCGTCCTATCCTCTCTTTTTTTTCGCGCACAAAAAAATGGCCAAATCCAGAAATTTTAACGGATTCACCTGCAACCAGCGCCAAGGCTATCTCTTCCAGTATATCCTCAACAATATCTGACGCCTGCAGCTTTGTTATCTCGAATTCCTCGACGATGGCATTCGCTATGCCAGCTCTGGTTAAAACTTCTTTATCTTTATCTTTTTTTTTCATAAATATTATCCTCCGGCTGTGCGCTAGGCTCAAATCTCAACAACGCGGCTCCCCAGGTGAAACCTGCTCCGACGGAGAGCAACACTACATTTTTTTTAGAAAAAATACCAGCCCCCAATTCGGCCAAAGATAATGGAATGGAGGCAGCTGACGTATTTGCGTGTTTGTGGATGGTAACCAGAACCTTTTCCCGTGGGATATTGAAGCGCTCCATTAATTTTTCCACTATGCGAATATTAGCCTGGTGCGGCACAATTAGATCAATGTCGTCGACAGTCATGTGGTGTAATCGCAATAGCTCTTCCAGAGATTCGGTGAACTTCTCAACCGCAAATCGAAATACTTCACGGCCGTTCATTTCCACAACCCCTGCCGTCTGGGTGGTGGAAATACCTCCGCTGGTTTTTAGATGATCAATTCCGACTCCATCAGAATATACCATACAGGATTGCACACCGCATGGAGAATCTGCGGCGCCAAGGACCATTGCCCCGGCGCCATCCCCAAATAACACACAGGTGGAACGATCCGACCAGTCCAACAGGCGGGAAAAAGTTTCGGCACCAATTACCAGGGCACATCGAGATTTTCCCAGTCTAATGCGGGAGTCAGCGATGTCCAGGGCGTATATAAATCCACTGCAGGCGGCACCGACGTCAAACGCCACAGCTTTCTCAATGCCTAGATTTCGCTGGACGATGGTTGCCGTCGATGGAAATGAGTAATCGCCGGTTACAGTTGCCAATACAATCAGATCCACGTCAGCCGGCGCTATTTTTGCCATGAGCAACGCTTTGGCGGAGGCCTCCACGGCCAACGAGGCCGTCGTTTCCCCATCGCAGGCCACATAGCGTTGTTTTACTCCGGTTCTACTGACGATCCATTCGTCTGATGTGTTCAGTGAAGACGGCAATTCGTCGTTGGAAACACATTTTTTGGGTAGAGCGGAGCCTATCCCCAGGATAACTGCATTCATTGAATTGCCGTCTCATCGAAGGCATAATGCTGCTGCGCCTGCTTCAGTTGATGACGGATACGGAGAAACATATTGTTATTCAACATATCCATTGTGAATTTTACAGCATTGGCAAACCCAACGTCGTCGCTGTTGCCGTGACTTTTCACCACAACCCCATTGAGACCAACCAATATGGCCCCGTTGTGAAGGCGCGGATCCATCTTTTGACTCAGTCGTCGAAGTGATGGCATGGCCAGACAGGCACCCAGCCTGGCCAGAATACCGGAATCAAGGGATTTCTTGAGCTCGGATGTCAAGTATTTTGCCGTTCCCTCCATGGTTTTAAGGGCAACGTTGCCGGTAAATCCGTCTGTCACAATGACATCGACGGATCCTTTCCCGAAATCATCTCCCTCCACAAAACCCACATAGCTTTCCATGAATTTTTTCAGAATTTCCGATGTTTTTTTTACCAATCGACTGCCTTTCACCTCTTCGGAGCCTATATTCAATAGAGCAACAGTAACTTCTTCTCTGTTGAACGCAGAGCGAGCGATGGCCTCGCCCATGATAGCAAAATCCACCAAATTTTTCACATCACACTCGGTATTAGCACCCAAATCAAGGCAAACCGTTGGGCCTTTTTTCCCGGGAAGGATTGATGCGATGGCTGGACGCGCTATGCCTTCCATGGTGCGAAGAAGTATCTTCGCCAATGCCATATATAACCCGGTATTTCCGGAAGAAATGACAGCCGCCGATTCGCCGGAAAGGACTGACTGGATCGCCAGGCCCATGCTGGATTTCTTGCTGTCCCGCAGAGCAGAAGCAACCTCCATATCGGCGGTTACCACGTGGTCAGTGTGCCTTATCTCGCAGTGAACGCCGGACGGCAGCAGGTCCAGATGTGGGCGCAGTTTTCCTTCGTCCCCAAAGACTAGAAACCGATAGCCTGAATCCGCAAATTTCGACAGCCCAGCCACCACGGAGTCCGGCGCTCGATCTCCGCCCATGCCATCGATGGCGATGGTTTTCTCTGGCACGGCTAGATTTCTTCCGCCTGCTTTATTGCCAATATTCGCCGCCCGTTATACATACCGCAACTGGCACACACATGGTGCGGCAATTTCTCCGAACCGCAGTTAGGGCATGGAACAAAGTTTACGGCGACTAGCGCCAAATGCGATCGACGCATATCCCGACGCGATTTCGAAATCTTTTTCTTTGGAACCGCCATAATTACTCTCCTGAATTTCCTATGCTCGTACTATCTACACAAAAATCGCAGATTTTTCAAGAAAAAACTCCCCAATGTGTTAGTTCAGTGTGTTCAGAAGCAATTTAGGAGCCTAGGGAGCCCCAGATACCGCCGCAAAAACTGTGCCTTTCGCAAAAACTGTGTCTTTTTAGGATAAGGTATGCGATATTGGTATGGCATCCGGTTTCGCGTTTCATTTTTTTGCCATGTAATGTTTTCTGAATCTAGACTGTGAATGAGGAGTTTAAGGTGACACGTTATATATTTGTAACCGGCGGTGTTATGTCGTCGCTGGGAAAGGGAATTGCCTCAGCCACCATCGGAGCGCTGCTGCAGGCCCATGGGTTTAGTGTTCGCATGAAAAAAATGGATCCATACATAAACGTTGATCCCGGAACCCTAAGCCCCCATAAACATGGCGAGGTTTTTGTCCTGAACGATGGCTGCGAGTCGGATCTGGATTTTGGCCACTATGAAAGATTTACCAATATTCAATGCGGCGCCGCCGATTCGCTAACTATGGGGAAGATTTACGAAAAAGTGCTGGCAAAAGAAAGACATGGAGCCTATCTGGGATCTGATATCCAGGTTATTCCCCACATCACCAACGAAGTAAAAGATTTCATATGCAACCCTGATTCCAACTGCGGTGATTTTGTCATATGCGAAGTTGGCGGTACCGTGGGAGACATCGAGGGGCTTCCATATATTGAGGCCATCCGGCAATTGACGTTGGAAATGGGGAAAGAGTTCATTCTGAGCCTTCATCTAACCTATCTGCCATATATAAAAACCTCCCGAGAGCTAAAAACAAAGCCGACCCAGCATTCGGTAAAAGTATTGCAGAGCATGGGAATTCAGCCGGATATAATTCTCTGTCGCAGCGAGAAGGACATTAGTGACGAAATAAAAACCAAAATTTCTGCGTTTTGCAACGTGAAAAAAGAAAATATAATAGCCGCCCTGGACGCCGAAAACATATATCTTATTCCAAATATGTATCATTCGGCAGGGCTTGATACGCAAATTCTCCATCATTTTAAATTGGATGACGAAGAAAACGGCGGCACCAAGAAATATCCCCATGAATTGATGGGGAAATGGGTTTCGTTGGAACATTCTGTTTTAAATCCAACAAAATCGACCAGAATTGCGGTTGTGGGAAAGTATGTCCAAACAAAAGACGCATATATTTCCCTGGAGCAAGCAATTAGCCATGCCGGCTTCGCCAACGACGTAAAAATTGATGTGGATTGGCTGGATTCCCGCGTGGATCCCGATGTATTAAGGACTCAATTGGAAAATGTATCCGGGATAATAGTGCCGGGAGGGTTCGACACCGGAGGGATCGACGGTAAAATAGCCGCCATAAAATACGCCCGTGAAAATGATGTGCCGTTTTTGGGCATATGCCTTGGACTGCAACTCGCTGTCATTGAAGCCTGCCGGAATGTTGCCGGAGTCAGCGACGCGACTAGTCGAGAGTTTTCCGATGAAGGTCGTTTTGTCATAGATTTCATGGACAGTTGGACGAAGGATGGCGTTCTAGAATCCAGGGCGCAGGCCGATAATAAGGGCGGGACAATGCGGCTTGGGAATTACGCCTGCAAAATTTCGCCGAAATCGCTGGCTCATAAAATATACGGGACCACGGACGTGACCGAACGCCATCGTCATCGTTTCGAGGTAAACATTGAGCAATACAAGGATGTCTTTGCAAAGGCAGGGTTGATTTTCTCCGGAGTTTCTGCAGATGGATTATTGCCGGAAATAGTTGAGCGACGTGATCATAGTTTTTTCATCGCAACGCAGGCTCATCCGGAGTTCAAATCCAGGCCGTTTTCGCCTCACCTGCTGTTTTCGGCCTTTATTAATGCCGTCATCATCAATCAGGATATTAAATTCAAATGCTCCGCTTGAAAAAAAATAAAAAATGCTCTACTGTTAGTCTCTGCGTGTTTTTTTGAGAGGTTTGGTATGCTGGCGGTAATAGGGGCCTGTGGTAAGCAATACAAGGTGAAGTCGGGTGACCGTATCGTGGTCGATCGTCTTCCATTGGAAGTTGGTTCGTCCACTGAGATTCGGGACGTTTTTGTGATTAGCGAGGATGGAGGACAAGTAATTGTCGGCAATCCGCTGATCGAAGGTGCCGTCGTCCGGGCAAGCGTGCTGGACCAAAAGAAGCACAAGACGGTTTGCATCTTTAAAAAGAATCGCCGCAAAAATTATCGGCGTAAGAATGGTCATCGTCAGCCGTTGACTGTTCTACAAATAGAAGAAATTTTACACTAGGAGAGAACGATGGCTACTAAAAAAGCTGGCGGTAGTTCGAGAAACGGCCGCGATTCCGAAAGTAAGCGGTTAGGCGTGAAGCGTTATGGTGGACAGGTGGTGCTGGCCGGGAATATTATCGTTCGCCAGCGGGGCACCAGGTTCAAGGCCGGTCGTAATGTCGGAATTGGACGCGACCATACTTTGTTTGCCACAACCGGCGGCATCGTAAGATTCAGCAAAAATTCCTGCGGTCGCAGTACAGTATGCGTTGAATCTGACTAGAAGAACCTGACGCAACAGGCCGAATGGACCAGGATCCGGCAGCGCGAAAAATATCATCGAGTGTTAATTATATAGTAGCACATGTATGTCATAATGCTTAATTATGCTGTGTGTGGAAGGTATGTTTCGCCGTGTTTTAGCACTACTGGTGGCCCTGGTCGTGGCCGGCGGCTCCTTGGAGCTTGCTTTTGGGCAGTCCGAAGATGACAATGACCAGGATGAAGAATCTGCGGAGTCTGGTGATGAGGCTCGCGGAAATGATGGAAACGGTGAAAACGGTGGAAATGGCCGTGATGGCAATCAAGATTCCAACGGTGATGATGAAGATTCCGATTCCGATTCCAACCATGGTCGCCGCAGATCCGCTTCTTCCAGTCATAAATCAGAGCGCGCCATTGATGAAACAGAGCTAGACGTTGAAGATGCCGTTAACAGGGCACTTGGCATTGAAAGCTATTCATCCAGGCACAGTCCAGCCCCGGGCGCAGCCAACATAAGGGGCGATATTATGAGGCTGAGGGAAGGCATGCAGTCTCTGGAAGAAAAAATAGACGAATACGCCAAAACCGACAAGAAACGCCGTAACTCGGGGGACGATGGCGACGAAGATTCTGATGATGAATCCGGAGATGACAGCGAGGATCAGCCGGAAGAGTCCGATGTAAAATCCTCTGACTCTGATGATTCTGATGCGGAAGACGATTCCTCCTCCGGCGAATCAAACGCAAAAACCAAGACGAAGAACAGCGGATCCAAACGCCGCAGAGGCAAGTATTCCAGAAAAAGACGCCGCCGCAATTTATTTTACACTGTAAAAAATATTCATGTCGCCGGGGTATCAAACATGGGAATCGACGCCAAGTTTCCGGAGATATTGCCTAATCCCATGCCCTACGCTTCATATGCTTTACCAAAAGCCTCATTTGTACCGCTCGCAAAATACAAAAGATACGACGGCTATGGCAATAATGGCAAAGCCAAGAAAAAGGAAATAACATATCGCGCAAAAACCTACGACGGATCAACTGCCGCTGAAATTTCAGGTAAATATGCGGATACCGATGCAATCAACAACTATAATCATACCCACACCGTCAAAACCGAATATTTTAAAAATCCAACTGAATGTTCCAACAAAACCGGATGCTGATAGCTTCAACTAGCAATAGACTTCTTTCCAAACAAAGATATTTCAAGCTATTCCCGGGACATACTAAGATAATGGAGTTTTTTCATTTCGCTGTGGACCCTGCTGATGCCATCTAGAATCATGCCGCAGGCGAAGCTGATGAAGGCCATCATCATGATTCCCACCGAAAGCACAGCCGTTGGGAGTCGCGGCACCAATCCGGTTTCTAAAAACGTTATTATTAGCGGATAGGCTATTAGCATGGCGGCAGAAGATAAAATTAGCGAAATTAATCCGAAAAAAAATAGTGGCCGGGTTTCTTTCAGCAATGAGATAATGCGGAATAGAATTTTAGTCCCATCAACGAAAGTGCGTAGTTTGCTGTGAGAGTTACTTGGTCTTTCCTGATAGATGGACTCAATTTCAGCGAAGGGGATTGATAACATCAATGTGTGTATGGACATTTCTACTTCGATGTCGAAGCCGCTGGTCATGGCTGGGAATGTTTTGACGAATCTCTTGGAAAATGCCCTATATCCAGAAAAAATATCGTGAAAAGTGCTGTGGAAAAACATTCTTAATATTAAATTGAATATTTTATTGCCGAATTTGTGACCACTGGGATAGGCCCCTGCGGAATTTTCTTTTCGTACGGCCACCACCATATCTACCCCAGACGATTCCAGCAGTTGTGCCATCCTGGGAGCAATGGAGGCGTCATAGGTGGAATCTCCGTCCACCATTAAAAAAATATCGGCTTCAACGTCGGCGAACATTTTTCTAACCACGTTTCCCTTACCACGATCAAGTGCTGATACGACGACTGCTCCCGCTGCCCGGGCTACCTCAGCCGTAGTATCTTCTGAGCAATTATCGTAGACATATATAACTGACTTAGGCAAATGCTTCCGGAAGTTGGAAACCACCTCTCCTATGGTATTTTCCTCATTATAACAGGGAATTAACACCGCAATCGTTTTCATTTTACTGGCGCTCGTCGCTTCTACTGATAACAATCCATTGAAACATGGGAATGGTTAATAAAATATCAACAAAAATTGTAACGATATTTTAATATCCGTAGCCTAATATTGCTGGTGGATTATATTGGATTATGTAGTAAAAATAACATGCTTGAAGTTAGTAGTATTTTTGTTTCCATGGCGATCCTGATTTTTCTCGCCTACCGTAGATTTTCTGTGTTGGTATTGGCGCCACTGGCGGCAGCCAGCGCCGTTCTTATCAGCGGTGGAGAGTCTCTGTTGGGATACTATACCCAAATATTTATGGTAAAGTTGGGCGATTTCGCCACCATTTATTTCCCTTTATTCCTCCTGAGCGCTATTTTTGGGAAAATTATGGAGAGTTCCGGCAGCGCAAAAGCCATAGCCCACTATTTATCTGAAAAAATTGGACCGGAAAATGCAATTTTGGCCGTTGTGTTGTCCTGCAGTGTACTTACCTACGGTGGAGTCTCCCTTTTTGTTGTGGCATTTGCGGTCTATCCCATCGCCGTCGAATTATTCAAAAAATCTGATACTCCCAAACGTCTAATTCCAGGCGCCGTTGCCATTGGCTCTTTTACTTTCACCATGGTGGGCTTACCCGGTACTCCGGCAATTCAGAACGCAATTCCGGCCCAGTATTTTGGTACCAATACCTTCGCCGCTCCAGGATTAGGATTTGTCGCATCCATAATAATGTTTGTCCTTGGCATGGCCTGGATGAACCGGCAACTAACAATTGCTCGATCCCGGAAAGAGGGCTACGGAGAGCATCGGGAAACTGTTGCGACCACTTTGAACGAAGAAAATACGCCGGATTTTTGGGTGGCACTCTTCCCAATCATATTGGTTGTGCTGATAAACTACGCCTGTGTCAAGTGGATCTTCCCACAGTTGGATATGTCGTATTTGCATCAGGAAAAATATGGAAATGTGGACATAAAAAATGTGGCCAGCAACTGGGCAGTTATTGTGGCAGTATTTACTGCGGTGGTATTTTTGTTAATTTGCCATTATCGCAATATCGATGTAACTAAATGTTTGAATGGCGGGGCCACCGATTCGCTGGCTCCCATATTTAACACGGCATCGGTGGTGGGCTACGGCGCCGTAATTAATGCCCTTCCGGGATTCGTGCTGCTGAGAGATGGAGTCATCGCTCTATCCTCGGGAGACCCGGTGATATCCGGATCCATCATTACCGGAATATTGAGCGCCATCACCGGCTCCGCCTCCGGGGGACTCAGCATAACGCTGGAAATGCTGGGAAGCCAACTGCTGACAATGGCGCAGCAGCTTCACATCAGTCCGGAAGCACTGCATCGCATCATTTCCCTGTCCTGCAGCACGTTGCATGCGCTGCCACACAATGGGGCCGTAATCACGCTCTTCGCCATCTGTGGGTTGACCCACAAAGATTCCTACAAAGATATATTCGTAACATCCCTCTGCATAACCGTTGTAAGCACTCTAGTTACAGTGTTAGTATACAAGACATTTGGAGCCTTCTAGCAATATGAATGTAGACAAAAATATGCCCATTTCTCTCATCGGAGCCGGACAAATGGGCTCAGGAATAGGAGAGGTTTTCGCATCCGCTGGATTTTCCGTAAAAATACACGACGTATCCGAAGAGATATTCGAAAGATCCCGGAGAAAAATTTCCGATTCGCTGGAAAAGCTAAATTCCAAGAATCAACTGGCAGAGCCGGTGGAAGTGATAGAGCAACGCATATCCTACCATAGAGATCTGGATGAGCTGGCAGACGGCGACGTATTTATAGAATCTGTGTTGGAGGATTTCCCAACCAAAAGCGGAGTTTTTAAAAGATTATCCAAAATATTGAAACCATCTTCTCTGGTGGCCACCAATACTTCTTCCTATTCCATAACTACGCTGTCCCAGCTGTTGCCCTGGCCGGAAAAATTCATAGGATTCCATTTCATGAATCCTCCTCCACGCATGAAATTGCTGGAAGTTATCCGTGGACTGCATACCTCTGATGTCACCTTTAATTTTTTCTGGAGATTGGCGGAAAGCCTTGCAAAAATGCCGATACCTTCGCGGAATTCTCCCGGATTTGTGCTCAACAGGATATTGATTCCCATGATTAATGAGGCAATACACACGTTGTACGAAGGGGTATCCAGCATTGAACACATCGACAAAACATTACAGCTGGGCGCCAATCATCCGATGGGACCACTGGGTCTGGCGGATCTCATAGGACTAGATACCGTATTGGCCATCATGAAGACCCTTCATCGGGAAATGGGAGACGACAAATACCGTCCATGTCCACTGCTGGAAAGTTACGTAGCCAATGGCAAACTTGGCAAAAAAACCAAAAGCGGATTCTACGAATACCAATAATTTGAGGACTTTTTTCTTTTGATTTCAGGCTTTTAACGACTTAATTTGTACTGGTTCAGATAGAAGAGAGATGAAGAATTGAATTAAGCAGAGGATGTTGGTTGGATAATTTTTGTGTGTAAACTCGGAGAGTTTTCCACAAAATTATTCAACTTTTCTCTGTACAAAAGTCGAAAAAGCCTCGAGAGTTATGTTTGTAACAACTAACCAACAGGAGGCTTTATGGAAATCAAAGAACTGCAGGGAAACATTTATAAACTTTATTCCTTCGCAAGAACACACGGTCTAGTCCGCGACGGGCACCTCTTTTTTCCAAGTCCTAGGCCTAATCACATTTCTCCCTTCGAGCATCCTCCCAAGGCGCGTCTCGTCAAGTCCGGTGCATCTGGAGAGATCCAGTTTGCCTCCTATTTTAGTGTCCGAGTCTATGGTCAGATGATCAGTCAATGACTCAGGCAAAGTTACATCGCCAGCGATCTCACCTTTATAAGTTCTCACAGAGGTAAGGCCGGTGCATTTGGAGAGATCCATGTGGCCCGCTATGTCTGCCTTATCATCAATGTACAGAAACCTACACGACGCAGGAAGCAGCACATCGCCACCTACGCGGCCCGCAATTCGCACGCCGTAAATGTTTTCGTACTTCGCAAGATCAAGACCGCTTTTTATCTGGGCATTCGGGCCAACGTTCAGATAGAGCTGAGTAGTTCCAGCTTTAGGAAGAGTTATTGCATCACCGGTCCTACAATCAATACATAGTTCCTCAAGCTGGGTGTACCCCGAGAGATCCAGACCGCCGTTTATGTCGGCATGCTGGCCAATGGTTATGGCGCGCAGAGTGGCACTCGCGGGAAGAGTAAATTTATCAACGGTCCCACAATCAATACGTAGTTCCTCAAGATTTGTGTACTCCGAAAGTTTCTTACCCTCTTCTCTTATGTCGGTGTTCACTCCGATGGACAGTGCGCGCAGGGTACCTTTAATACCCCCATGCAGCGCCACCCCCCCAGTGATTGTGCCATTAAGCCTCAGTTCCTCAAGACCAGCGCAGTTTGCAAGATCTGGACAGCCTCCTATGCTGGCTTCCTGGCCAATGGACAAGGATTTCAGAGCAGCCCCCTCAGGAAGGGTCACTGTTCCAACGACCGAACCATCTATCCTCAAAGTCTTAAGTTGATCGTACTGCCTAAGATCCAGATCATCTACTATTTTGACTCTCTGGCCAATGGTCAGCCTTCTCAGGGCATTACCGCCAGGACAAGGGAATGTACCTCCGAGCACATAATTAATAGTTAGTTCCTCAACACCATTGCACCCCGAGAGATCCAGATCGCCTTCTACTTTTGCAAAGTCGTCAATTGTCACAGAGCGCAGAGTCTCACCAGCAGGAAAAGTCACGTTTCCCTCGACCGGGGCTTGTATCGCCAATTCGGCAAGAGCACGACAGTTCGAAAGATTCAACCCTCCCTCTATGCCAGCATTGCATCCTGCACCCGGATCATCGGGGCTGCGTTTAAGGATCAAAGTAGCCACAGACGGAGGCGGAGCAAAGTCATCACCCACCCATCCTTCAATAGCCAGGCCACGCAAATTTTTAAAACCATCAAAATACTTCGGCGCAAAATATCCCCGGTGGGGGACGGTGAATCGAGTCGCGTCTTCCTTTTTATTTTTCAAGACAGTTTCGAATGTGTCCCGAGCTGCGTCATGCTTTAACTCTCCATTACTTTCCCTTGCCTTCTCAGCAATGTCAATAGCGTGTGCCAAGCGATGTTCGCCTTCATGTTGATAACCGAGCAGCTGCTGAAGCTGGCTTACGCAGTCACTCAATTTCTTCAAGCTGGAATTTTCCGTCAATTTCGAGCGCGGAATCGCGAAACCAAACAAGGCCACTTCGCCCTGGATAGCAGATTCGTCAACGACATTCCCCGATGCTTTCTGGGAGGTGCCGGCTAGCACTTCCTCTAAGCGCTGTCTGAGCTTAGCGACATCAGTATTCACCGGGAAACTCACTAATGCGTGACCTTTTGTCTGGCATATGATAAAAACATGAAGTTGTTTTTGGCCTTTATCCATGACGGTAACTCTTACGTCTCCGTAAATCTCTCCGTTATCGGAAATTAAGTCATCCGTTTTGATCTGGTACCCACAATCCGGATTTATGAGGTGGAATATTTTCTCAAGCTCTCTCGCTATGTTGTCTGCAGTTAATTTCACGTTCTGCTTATAGCCAATTATTCTGCACAAAGCACGGAACATGTTTACAAGACCAGTATCTATTTCGTTCGTTCCATCTATCTTATACTTAACTTTTCCGTCCGTGCCCCGCAATGCATTTAAATTGTAAGCGACTTTGTTCCATTCATTCTGATCAGGTCGCAGAATACTCCCAGGATCTACCTTCTTTTTATAGAATTCCTCAAGCTGTCTAAGACGCGATACTACAATTGCGGCTGTCTCCGGTTCAGCGGCGGCCGGGCCGGCGCCAGCATCGCTAGCCTTGTTAGCCTTGTTAGTTTGGTCAGCCTTGTTAGCTTGGCCAGCCTTGTTAGCAGCCTCAACTGTTTCTTGTGTCTTCTTAATCGCGTCAGCAATGTTCTCGGATGCCGTGTTGGCGCTTCCCAGCAACGAGTTAATTGTATGATAGATTGCCTTTTCTGCGCAATTCTGAAAGACACGATCCTTGTATCTCCCCTCTGCATCAATTACAGAAGTGCTGCAATTGTCTCTGGGATCGGAATAGTGTACCCAGGTTCCCCGTTGTCCAAAATATTCACCTAGGTTTCCGGCGATTTTGCCGAGCATGTCCTTAAACCCCTGCTTTTCTGCGAGAGCATCTCCAGTCAGAGGACATAACTCCCGGAGCTCACCATAGCACTCATAAAACTTAGCTAACCCAAAGTCCCCACCTGGAAACAATGCGTCGCAGATGTAGGCTGTGATCATGTTTTCCACCGTATACTTCGGGTAGCCTGAGGGTCCCTCCGCTTTCAAAGCAGCGGAGATTTCAAGACATGAAACTTCCTCGCGCTCGTCGTGTTTAGCTACCGCATGTTTCATATTATTGTTGTTTTGCGGTCCCGAGACTGTATTCTCCTCCTTCTTTACGTCTGCTAGATATTTCAAAGCGTCACAGATGCTCATAACATTAAACGCTGCAACCGTTCCCCATTTATCGTGATCATCACTTCCACACTTCTTCAACTCAGATTCTATGATTTGTTTTTGGATTTCCAAAAACAGTTTTGTAAGAAAAGCCCAAGTACCAACTGGGTCAGCGGCGCGGCTTTTGAAGTCTGGCAGAATTACACCCAGCGCAGTGCAAATAATTTCTGCAGCGCTAGCCGCGTCAGGCTGCTTTCCGTTCTTAGCCACTTTTTTCAGAGCCAGAGCAAAACCTTCAGCCACTTCTCCAATGGTTCTTTCATTCGCGTTTCTCAATGCATCCAAAATTTTTGTCTGACCGATCACATCTCTAGTAACTTTACCAAGATTATCTCCCACAAGATAAAGCACAGCATCAACAGCTGCCTTCTTTGCCTGGTTAGCTTCCTTCCCTGCCTGTTTAGCCTTTCCCACAGGCGATGGTTCAGAGGCCTGAGGTGCAGTCGTGCCATTCTTCCCGTCTGCGTTTTTCTCTTCAGCGCAGGCTAGCATGTTCCAAGATTTGTCGTATTGCTCTTTCATAACCTGGCGAAGCTTGTCGGCACTGATCAGGAGGATAGTATCATCAGCCCTGGCAGGCGCCGAAGAACCGCGGTTATTCGAAAGATTCGTTCCCATATCAGCAGTCTGTCTATATGTTTCCATAAACAAGAGCCATGTGGCAAATTTTTCCAGGATCTTTCGGCTTTCGCCTGCTTTCCCTTGGTTGCTTGCCAATTCGGCATAGCCAGCTCCACGCCTAGAGTTAATCTCCGTCCCAAAGTTCGGAAACAGCCTGATAATAAGGCTCATGACATCGTCTTTCCCTTTGTCTCTCGGAAAATCTCTCATGGGTGGTGGTGCTCCTTCGTCCGTCGATTTAGGTTTGTTCGTCCACTCAATATCGCCGTATCTTCTAAGACCGTCCAAATACCTGGTATCCTTCCCCAACCTTCCCCAGATGAGCCACGACGACGCCGGCATAGTCTTGGTTGCCTCAGTAAACTTCGTAGTAAGTAAATCATTCACCGATACTCTTGCTTCAGCGATTCCAAAGCAAAGCACGAAGAAACACAGGGAGCTCGCTCTCCAATTCTTTTTCATGTCACCCGCTCTTTTCTATAACAAAAATATAAGCACAAACTAAATAGTCTCATATAAAAACTAACAAAAAATTAATTGGACTTTTAGAGACGGCCACAATATACAGGCCAAAAATGAAAAACGCAACAAAAATTATTGTCACACTTTCATTCCCTATGAGAGATAGGATGTCGAAGAGGCGCCCATTAAAGTTTGAGGTGTGTTAGTTCAATAGAAGTGAGACCGCTCGAGAGTTGTTATAGCGGAGAATATACTCCATAGGAGTTGCGCCGCGCAAGTTTTGAAAATTCGTTTTCGCTTTGTCTTGTTTGAATCCGTGATCACGACGCAAAATCACCGCGATTTTCACCTTCCCATAGGTCGGATTTTCTCGACGAATTTTCAATACAAGGTCGCTGTCCTCCTTGCTCCACAGAGGCTGACGAA
>JAIRZD010000008.1 GCA_031267415.1 Holosporaceae bacterium | reverse complement strand
CGAGGAATTTATAGGAGCATACGGAGCGCAGGACCGCAGTGTACATGTGGTACATGAGGATCCGAGCACCGAAGCGACGCAGAAATTACCGAAAGAGCGCATGTTTCGGAAGAAGTCTATTTTATGGCTTGCTAAGATCGCTATAGAATGCTATAACGTGCGAAAATCACATGGCGCCGGGGCATGAAATAAGAACGCATGGAACTGGAACTGGAATATGGCTGGGTAGCTCAGTTGGTAGAGCAAGGGACTGAAAATCCCTGTGTCGGCGGTTCGATTCCGTCTCCAGCCACCGGACGTTTCGGTGCGAAAATAGGATAGACAGCGTTTATTTTCTGCGCATATAGCGCTTTTTCATAATTTTTCTGGTGATCATTAGCACCAGCACCGTTCCGACGGTCATGAAGACGGCTCCCATGATCATAGTGATGCTTTCGCTCATTTTTGCTCCCAGGGATATGCAGAGCGACATTATAATGTTTCGGAACACTACCACCGTTGATGCGCCGGCGCCGGATGCGTGTTCGGATGACTGCAGCGCCTTCAGCACCGAGATGGGCACCAGAAAAGCGCTGCCGACACACTGGCTGCACATCAGTGCCAATAGGTGATTGGCTGTCCAGGATCGTTCGGCCAATATCATAAAAATCATATATATGCCGAACCCAACGTATACTCCTATGCCAATACTTTTTGCCATTTTTACATTAAAATTATCCACCACAGCCCGATAGGCGAAGGTGGCAACCACGTAGAATACAAGGGGAATAGCCTGAAACAGAGCGATGCCCAGCGAATTATTCCCTAGAATGCTGGAGCATATGAACGGAGAATTCGAGGCAAATATCATATATCCTCCGGTAAATAATCCCGGAATTAGCGCATAGGTGACAAAATAGGAGTTTTTTAAAATCGAACTGTAATCGCATATGAATTTAGATATGGAAAGGATTGGACGCTGTTTTCTTTCTTTTTCATGGTATGCGTAAAAAAATGCGATACCAAACATCTGGGCCAGCATGAGCACCAAAAAAGATAGTCTCCAGCTGCTAATTTCCCCAAGAATACAGCCAACGAATGGAGAGAGAATCCAGGCTATTGGCTGATACAATTCTAAAATTCCTATGACGCCGTTTTTCTGCGAACTGCGGCCGTATTCCATATTTATGATGCCGATGGAGGCCACATACACGACGCTGGCTCCAAATGCCTGCAGAAATCTCATGGCCATAAACATGCCCATGGAATCTGCCAGAAAGCATCCGCCGTGGCCGATGGCCGACAACAACAGGGCAGGCAACACAATGCGGCGTTCTTCGTAAAAATCCAACAGAGGGCCGCAGAAAAATCTTCCTATAAATTCTCCGATTAGATGAACCACAATGGTCATTTGCATCATGGCATTGGTGGTACCAAGATCTACGGCCATGTATCGCAGACATGGAATATATATGCTGACAGCGGCAGACGTTACCACATTCAGGAACAGTAGAAATAGAACAACGTTCCTACGCCGCAGGGCTTTCGCCCCATCGCGATTGGTGGCGTCAGATTTCACCAACGCACTACTCTCCCATATAATAAATGATCAATCATATAAAATAAAAGTAAATATAAAGTTAACGAGAAACCTGCGAATAGCTGGGTGCAATGGAATTATTCACAATATCCACTAATCTAGCGAAGGATTCTTCCACCGTCTCCCTAGTTGTATCCACCAATACATAGCTGCTATCGAATGTCAGTGGAGCTACCTTCCTGGAGAAATCTCTGTCGTCCCTCTCCAGCAAATTATCATAAACCTCTTTCAATGTTGTGCCGGCGGGCATGTCGTTTAGTCTACGCTGCGCCCGTATCTCTTGGTCAGCCGTCATAAATATTTTACAGTTGGCATCCGGGAACACAACCGTACCTATGTCACGGCCGTCCACGACGGAACCTTTGTACTCATCGCCGACTGATGTGGCGAATTCTCGAATCAATTTTGTCAAAATACTTCTTACTTCCGGAATTTTAGCAATTATCGATGCCTCTATTCCCACAATGTCGCTGCGCAGAACTCCGGTCGGAATGGTTTCCTTGGCCTGCAACAGATCGTGTACCGATATTTCCTCTAGCAATTCAATCAGAAAATTGTTTTTGTCACACGATTTATCATCCCATTGACATTGGCCAAAAAGATTCAGACAATTGGAAATATCCTCTATTTTGCTGATCCCACTGTCTGGATATGTGCTATTAAAAAAATCGCCGGCCATGGCCAGTTTCAGACAGGCGAACAGGCGGTAAAAAGAGCCGCTGTCCAGATGGGCGAAACAGAAATGCTGTGCCAACAACCGGGCCATCGTGCCCTTGCCGCTGCAACCATGCCCATCTATGGCAATAACAGGCTTCATTTATCACCCAACCCAACTTCCAAGTCCTTGCCATCCATCCTTATGCCGGTAATTAACAAAAGCGGAGCCGCCAGACAGATCGATGAAAAAGTACCAAACGCAAGGCCGAATAAAATAGGGAAACAGAAGTCAAATATGACCTTTCCGCCAAAAAAACACAGGGCCAGTAGCGATAATATGGTCGTTGTCGAAGTGAGTATGGTGCGGGATAGGGTCTCGTTGATGGATTTATTTAGCAAATCAACTATGGACATACTGCGGTAGGCCGCTATATTTTCGCGAATTCGATCGAACACCACAACCGTATCGTGGATGGAATAACAGGCCGTCATTAGCAGTGCAACGATGGCATTGGCGCTAAATTCGAAGTAATGGACCAGGGCATAGAGCCCAATCAGCACAATGCAGTCATGTGCCAGCGCAATGACGCCGCAGATGGCAAATTGCCACTCGAACCTTATCCAGACGTACATTAAAATCGCCAGCAGAGAAATTACCACGGCCAAAATCGCATCATGGACCAACTCTTTTCCCACCTTCGGGCCAATTCTTTCGATCTTCCGGTACTCGACGCCGTCGCCGAGAGTTTCCTTTACCTTTTCCAGGAGATTGCTCTGGGTAGATTGGTCATCCGAGGAAGCGGGCATCCTTATGAGCAGATCTCGATCGGAGCCAAATTCCTGCAGATATATTTCACCAATTTCCAATTTCCCGAGTTTGTCTCGCAGAACTCCCACATCCGCTGCTTGCGGCGTTCTAACCTCCAGAACAAATCCTCCACGAAAATCCACTCCGAAATTTAATCCACTGAAGACAAACGCCAGAATACTGGTGAGCGTGACCAAAATAGAGAAGGCAAACACAAAACGCCTCTTGGCCACAAAATCTATCTTGGTATCATGGGGTATTAATTTATAAAGTTCCACGTGGTTAGTCCTTTCTTGCATTTCTTACATTGGAATCGACAATTGACGCCTATATTTCATGAGGAGTGATATGACATATCGCGTTAGAGTTGTGGATGTGAAGAATGATATTACGGTGCCTAGAATAGTTGTTATGGCAAATCCCTTAACCGGACCAGTTCCAAACTGATAAAGGCAGCACATACCAATTATGGTGTTGAGATTGGAGTCCACAATCGAAGTCATGGCCAATTGATAACCATCTTCCACCGCTTTTACCCATTTGGCGCCCCGGCGCAGGCTTTCTTTTATCCTTTCGTTGATCAATACGTTGGCATCCACGGCCATGCCCACCGTCAGAGCTATGCCGGCGATGCCAGGCAGGGTAAGAGCTGCTCCAAGGCAGGAAAGACCAGCCAGCAACAATATCAAATTTACCACAACCGCCACATTTGCTATGATTCCGAAGGATGAATACCATAAATACATGAACATCAGCACCAGCAATCCAGATACAAACGTGGCCAGCACGCCGGAGCGAATTGAATCAGCGCCCAGATCCGGTCCAACGGTTTTTTCCTCTATTATGTTCAATGGAGCCGGAAGAGCCCCGGCCCTTAGTAACAGCGCCAGCTCATTTGCACTCTCGGCCGAAAAATGATCGCTGCTGATACTGCCGTGTCCGCCCATAATGGCTTCTTTTATCACAGGGGTACTTATGATTTTGTCGTCCAGTACTATGGCGAACCGTTTGCCAACATTTTCACTGGTGATTTCGCCGAATTTTTTGGCTCCTATTCTGTTGAAACTGAGACTGACCATTGGACGACTGTATTCATCCTGTCCAATGCGGGCGTCCACCAGCGTTTCTCCACCGATAAATGCCTGTTTCTTCACAGCCACATACTTTCCGCTATCCGATGACTTCAAATACACGCAGCCAACCGGCGGGACAGCGCTTTTGCGGTCCATCACCTCCGGAGCATCCTCGTCCACCAGCCGGAAGGTCAGCTTGGCGGTGCGGCCCAGTATTTCCTTTACGCCGGAAGCGTCCTGTAATCCAGGGATTTGAAGCAATATGCGGTCTTCGCCCTGTCTTTGCACATTTATTTCCCTGGTGCCGGTTTCATCAACCCTTTTGCGTACAATTTCGATGGAACGCTCGATGGCGTCCATTTTTCGCTGGTCAATGGCATTGACCTCGGGAGTCATTTTCACATGGGTACCGATGATTTCCACCTTGAAATCCTTATCCAGGGATCCAAGGACCATCTTTGCCTTTCCGACCGCCGAGTCATCCTTCAAGTCGAACTCGACGCTCAACTGATCCCTGGCCACTGCCTTGGGAAAATTTGCGGCATAGGGGATGTTCTCTTTTCGCAGCGTTGTTCTGGCGGCATCCAGCATTTGATTGAGGTAATCGTTTCTAACACTGTCCAGATCAACCTCCAACAACAGATGGGCACCACCGCTGAGGTCAAGTCCCAGAGATACCTTCTGCCGCGGTAACCAGTCCGGAAGGCGGCTTAATGTGGATGTCGGCAGAGTGTTCGGCAGGGCAAACAAAACACCGAAGGCGCATACGCACCATATAAATATTTCCTTCCATCTGGGAAAGTGCATGTTTATCTCCCTATTTTTTCTTTTTTTTGGCTGGAGGACTGTCTTCTGCGTCAACAGGCTCCGCGACGACCACCTGTTCTCCGCCTAGGACTTCTCCCACGGCCGACTTGAGCATCCTAAGCCGAACACCCTCGGCCACCTCCAGGGAAACTTCTTTCTCGCCAATAATCTTATGGATACTCCCAAGAATGCCGCCCGCGGTAACAACCCTATCACCTCTTTTTAAAGAATTCACCATATTTCTTCTTTTGGTCTCTCTCTTTTGCTGGGGACGCATCAATAGGAAATAAAAAGCCACCAGTATCAAAAATGGAAGCATCAGCGAACTCGCCAGATTATGCTCCGGCGCAGCCTCCACGACTCCTCCGGTCGTACCTGCGCTCGTACCCGTCGTCTGTGCTTCAGTATTAGCATTCATAACTACACTCTCGTTTTCAACCGCCAAAATATACTGGCATTATATACGACTGTGCCAGGCAAATTCTAGTATGCACCTCCACATTGGGACAGATATTTAGATGGATTTTAGCCGGCCCCGGAAATCCATCGTCTTCCTGCGACTCCAATTAATTTCCATTAACCCCCATTAACCCACATCAAATCCAATTACTTTTTTTTCTTCGATGATTTCGCTTCCTTTTTCTCATCAGTCTTTTTAGAACTTTTTGCGGCGCTACCAGCTTTCTCCAGGGATCCACCTGCTCCGGCCTTGTAGATTGCTGCCACTTTCTTCAATTCGTCAGCGACGCCACTTGGCCCTTCCCCATCCAGGACTTTGAGCAATAGATCCAGAAATTTCCAGAGTCTCTCGCTAAACTCCACTGTATAATCTAGCATTTTAACTGCTTTAGTCAGAAGGTCCTTTATATCTTCATCCATTTCTTCAGAACCCAATAGATCATTCAAGGCATCCCGCACTTCGGTAACGGCCCGGACTACTCCCGTTTGGCTGCTAATCAGTTTCTTTTTATCCTCGTTTAACTGGCGGATTTCGTCCAGGATTTTTTTTATGTCCTTGAAATGTATCACCGGATTTTGTTTGCTTGCGAAATATTGAGCCGCAAGATAGAGATGGAAGTTCCCGGCCATATAATACACTTTCTGAGCATCCAGCAGGGATAATCCATGGGTTAGCTTGTTGACGGCCGCGATCTGATCCTTGCCGCCCACCTTGGTTCCCGCTTTCTTCAGGCCGTTTATGCCGTCACGAACTAGGAATATCGCTCCCGACGTGCCGCTATAGAAATCACCGGCGAATTTAAGGATGGAGCCTATGAACAGCGGAATAGTGACTCCCACATTATCTGCATATATTTTATTGTCGGTTGAATATCCTGCTGTTTTATTCCCGCTGCTTATTGCTTTGGATGCGGTGTTTTCCAAGGCCTTTCCTGCGCTGTCAGCGGCATTCCCATACTTTACAGCAGTAGCGGGGTCGATACCCAATACCGTCGTTGTCACGTTTTCCTTTTCATCTCCACTTCCACCGGCCTGAACTTTGTCTCCCAAAATGGCGACGAAAATCACCGACGCGACATATAATGATGTTTTTTTCATTCGAATTCTCCATTCATTTCATGGCATGGTAGCCAATGAAGGTTAATTTTTCGCTAAACATTCTCCTTTCGAATGAGGATTGGGCAAGGGGGTAGAAATTTAGTAGAAAGCAAGCGTGAATAATTTTATCGGGAAAATATCCGGCTAAATCGACTCTCGTTTTTCGATGATACTATCTATGATGCCAAAGCTCTTGGCCTCGACCGGATTCATGAATTTATCCCGATCCATGGCTTTCTCGATATCATCCAACGGCATATGAGTATGCTTCTCGTAGATTTTGTTGAGCTGCGCCCGCAAATCCAGTATTTCCTTCGCATGTATGGCTATATCGCTGGCCTGTCCACGGAATCCTCCGGACGGCTGATGAATCATAACCCTCGAATTTGGGAGAGAAAATCGCTTACCTGCAGATCCGGACGCCAGCAAAAGCGATCCCATGGACGCCGCCTGTCCCATACAAAGGGTGGTTACGTCCGGTGTTATGTATTGCATCGTATCATATATGGACAAGCCGGATGTTACGACTCCGCCCGGGGAATTTATATAGAAAAATATGTCTTTTTTGGGATTTTCGGACTCCAAAAACAACAATTGCGCACAGATCAGGCTCGCCGAAATGTCGTTGACCTCCCCGGTCAGGAATATTATCCGCTCCTTCAGGAGCCGCGAATATATGTCATAGGACCTTTCCCCGCGGGCTGTCTGTTCCACAACGATGGGGACCAGATTATCCACCACATCATCAATGTTATGCATCGGCAGCTTCTCCCCCTGGCTTGGTTTCTGGTGATTCTTCCCCGCTGTCCACACCAGCCGATTCCGGGGTATTCAGCGCCTCCACCTCCGGCGGATCATCGTTTTCCGAGTTTTCCGAGGTATCATCCCGGAAAAAATCGAACTCTTCCTCGTCCATGGCGATCAATTCTTTTACGGAACAGGATTCTTCCACCACATTTATTTTTGACAGCAGAAAATTCACAACCTTATCCTCTGCAATGGATCCGATCAACACATTTAGCGCTGTTTGGTCGTTGGCATATAGGTTGAGCAATCTTTTCTCCAGCTGCGGATACTGCTCAATCAAACTCCGAATGCTATTGGATATTTCCGTGTTGCTGACGGTTATTCCGTTGGCTCCGGCTACTTTTGATACAACAAGTCCGAGGCGAATGCGGTCTTCGGCAATTTTTCGGCACTCTTTTTCTATGAGTGGAGTCATCTTTTTCTTTAGTTTGTTTGCCTCCATGGTTATTTGCTCGACCACCCGGGGATATTCAACTTGGAATAGGCTGGATGGAACCGGAAAATCATACATCTTGGATATTATTTCCAATAATCTAACCTTGGCGACGTCGCGACTCATAGTGGTGTAGATATCCGTTACCTCTGACCGAGCCCAATCCCGAGCAGCCGCCAAATTGTCATGGCCCAGAGCTATGGCGAATTCGTCGTCTATGTCATGATCCGTTTGCCGAAATATTTTTTTTACTTTGGCAGAGCAATCGAATGTTTTTCCAGCCAGCGACCTATCGTTAATGTTCCGTGGATAGGTAATGGGGAACTCCCGTATGTCCGATACCTTCGTTCCCAGCAGAGGTTTCCAGAGTTCCTCTAGAACGTAACTGCTACCGATAACGATGTTGATGTCCTGCGTTTCACTTGCCATCTGCGGTTGCTGCTTTTGCTTCTTCGATTGGGGAACCGGTTGAGGCTTCATGTACAACTCAACGAGAGTCTTATGCCCCATGTCCACAGCCACATCCTCCGGCTCTTCCACCCATTTTTTGCACAGTTTTGTGTAACCGCTGAGCATATCATCAACGTCGACATCGGTTATCTCGGCTTTGTATCTTTTTATTTCCAGAGTGGAAAAATCCGCCAATTCCACAGTGGGAACAGTTTCGAACTGCAACGTAAATTCCACGCCGGCGGAATCGTTTTTTACGATGTCGAACCGCAGACCCACGTACTGGGAAACGTTGTCATTTTTCAATATGTCTTTCGCCGTGGCGGAGACAAGCTTCTCAACCGTTTCACTCCGGGCCGCCTCACCGTATCTGCGCTGCACCACTTCTATTGGCGCTTTCCCTGGGCGAAATCCGTCGATTTTAAGCCCTTTGGCAACTTCTTGTAATCTGATAACAGTGGCCGCTTCCACTTCGTCGGGGGAAAGTGACACGTTGTAACGTACTTCGAGGCCCTCGACAACTCTAGATAAAATTTCCATTCATAACCCCTTTCGGCTGCATACCCTGTTGGTGCGGGCGGAGGGACTCGAACCCCCATGGCGTCAACCACCAGAACCTAAATCTGGCGTGTCTACCAATTCCACCACGTCCGCAAAGCCCAACCACTTATAGCATTTATTTCTCCAACAAAAAATAAATTTTTTGATCATCCTGCGCAAATCTGCATACTAAAATTAGCTGGATTTGGTGTCCGCTGCGGAGAGCGGCGCAATTATCATTTCCCGACTAAGGCGACGACTGATTATCTCGTCCAGGAACTGCCCGCTGATGGCCTCGAGTTTGTTTTTGTATTCGACGGCTTCGGCGTAGTTTTCCGAGTCAATGCTTTGCCTTAGATTTTGCATTTCCCCAAGAACGGCGTTTTTTTGAAGCTGTGACATTTCGGACAAAATGGATTCCAAAAATCTCATAATGCGCTCCGATTCCACCCTGAGGCGCACATTTTTTGCTTCAATTTCGTCGTGATTGTGGTTTTTGGCGGCACTTTCCAGGATCGCCCGCATATCATCCTCGGATAGACCGGACGAAGGCTCCACCAGCACCGTTTGGCTAATGCCGGTACTTTTTTCGTGGGCCTTGACGCTGAGAATCCCATTGACGTCGACGGAAAATTCCACCACCACCCTGGCCATGCCGGCCGACATCGGGGGAATGCCGTTCAGTTCAAACTTTGCTAGCGATCTGCAGTCCCGGGCCAGAGGTCTTTCCCCCTGGACAATGTGAAATTTTATGCCGATTTGTTTATCCTGATAGGTGGTGTATTCCCTTCGCTGGGCGATTGGGATGGCGGAATTCCGATGAATAATCTTGTCGACATTGCCTCCAAACGTCTCTATCCCAAGGGTTAATGGGGCAACGTCCAGGAGCAACATGCTGCGACTCTTCGATGTGAGAGAATCTGCGTGTATGGCTGCGCCCAGAGCCACCGCCTCGTCGGCGCTAATGTCATCCAGGATTTCCACCTGATAACGATTTTTTACGGAGGTTTTCACCAGCGGCATTTTGATCATGCCGCCAACGGCGACTATGCCGTCGATTTCCCGGGGATCAATGGCAGCATCGCTGAACACTCGGTCTGCTATTTCTAGAGTTCTGTTCAGATAGACCTGGGCCACGTCCTCCATAATTTTCTGTGAAAGAATGAATTCATAGGATTTATTGTGATAAATATAGTTCTTGCGGACTTCCCCGTGATTGCCAAGCTTTTCCTTAAGGGATTTGGCCACCAGGCGTCCCAGCATTTGCTCGCCGTCATTCAGTTCTCCGACATCCAGGCCAAGTTTTTTTAAATTGTACTCCAGGATGGAGCTGTCCAGGTCATCGCCGCCGAGACTATTATCGCCGCCGGTGGCTATTACCTGGAATACACCACTCATCAATCGCAGAATGGAAAAATCGAAGGTTCCGCCGCCGAGGTCATATATGGCGTAAATTCCTTCCTTTTTTTTATCCAATCCGAAGGCTATGGCGGCGGCAGTGGGCTCGTTTATCAGTCGCAGGACCTTTATGTTGGCGATGGAGGCCGCCCTTTTGGTTGCCGTTCTCTGGGCATCCGAAAAATGTGCCGGCACAGTTATTACGGCGGAATCTATGGGATTTCGCAGCTGCAACTCCGCCGATGTTTTTATGTAGGATAATATTTCAGCAGAAATCTCTTCCGGAGTTTTATCAAAGAACTTTACATTGCTGCCCATGAATCGTTTTACGGAAAAAATGGATCGAGCTGGATTCATGCGGTATATGGCTTCCCGTCCAACTATGGTCTCGCCATTTTCATAGGTGACGACGGATGGGGTAGTCACCTTCCCGACATCCGTGGGGATGGAGCGCGGAACTCCATGTTGCACAAAAGCCACCACCGATGCGGTTGTGCCCAAATCAATCCCGACAGTAGACATCTGAGGAAACTTTATCTAAAAATGCCCAGAAAAAACGTGCCCGCGCGAACTCACGACAAAATTCTTGCAAATTATTTTCAAGGTCGCAGAGGGGCTCCAGCAGTGTCGATACCCGCTCTTGCAGCTGACGAAGAAAGTCTCTTTTTTCCTTTGTCAAGGACATCTTTTCGTAGCGTTCTCGGGCGTCCAGCATTTCCATCAGATCGTTGGTACTCAGCGAAGATTCGGCAATGGTCATCTGGTTTATGGTCAAAAAATGCTCGGCTCTCATCACCGGATCCTTCAGCACGCTGTAGGCCTCATTCAGCAATGAAGAATGTGCCGCAAGACTGCCGTCATCCACATCCGGATGGCATTCTCGTTGCTTGTCCAGATAAATTTGCATGACTTCGCGCTCATCCAACCGATAGGATACCGGTATTCCAAAAACCTCGTAGTAATTCATGACAACACACCTATCCGCAACACTTCTCGACGCAGACATCCGGAGATTCGTCGGCGCTAAAAGACCTGCCGCAATTGCAGCTCTGTCTCGCGTTCGGATTCTGGAAAACCAGATGGCCTGTCAGACCATTTTCCACGTAATCCACCGTCATGCCGGACACAAAGATCGCAGCTCTGGCGGTGACATAGACACAGAGACCATCCTGTTCCCAGGAAAAGTCAGATTCATCTACCGCTTCCACCGGATCGACCACGTAGGTTATTCCATGACATCCGCCGTTGGCAATATCAAAGCGTACACCAAGGCAGGATTTCTCCGTCACCGTTTTTTTCAGAAAATTCATGGCCGACGCTGTAAAATCTACGCTATTTTTCATAATACCTTCCTCCTTTTGGACATGTAATTCTCGATGGCCTTGGCAACGGCTCCCTCCACCAGAACAGAACAATGGGCCTTGACCGGCGGCAGAGATAGATACTCGGTGACCTGTTCGTTTGTTATCTTGCTGGCTTCGTTTAACTTTTTCCCGAGCACCCATTCGGTCACCAGGGCGCTGGAAGCGATGGCTGCTCCGCATCCAAATGCTTTAAATTTTGCATCGGAAATTTTTCCGTCTTCGTCGACCTTTATTTGAAATTTTATCACATCTCCGCAGGCGGGCGATCCCACCACGGCGGTTCCCACTGTTTCATCGTTTTCGTCCAGAGTTCCAATATTTGCAGGATTTTCATAGAGATCCATAACTCTTTTTGAATAGCTCATAAAAAACCTCCGACCGCTACCAGCCACTACCAGATTGGACTCATGGCCCTCATGCGCGTTACCACTTCGATTAGTTTGTCGGCTACATATTTTACTTCTTCGAAGGTGGTAAATCTTCCCATGCCTATGCGCAGTGACGAGTGGGCCAAATCATCGTAAACCGCCAGGGCTTGAATTACATGGGATGGTTCCAGCGTTGAGGAGGTGCAGGCAGACCCTGACGATATGCAAACATCCCTCATCCCAAGCATCAGAGACTCCCCTTCTACGCCGGCAAAACTGAGATTCAAACAACCGGGGATTCTTTTTTCGGCATCGCCATTGAGAAAAACCTTTCCCAGGCTAGCAAAAATCCTCTCCAGAAAATATTTTTTGAATTCCGCAAGGCGGGCGTACTCCGCCGACATCTCTTCCGACGCAATGCGACAGGCTTCGCCGATGCCGACGCAGAGTGGGGGCGAAAGGGTGCCGGAACGCATTTTTCTCTCCTGCCCACCCCCGTGGAACAGCGGTTTTAGTCGCAGAGCTGGATCCATTCGGACATAGAGAGCTCCCACCCCCTTGGGGCCGTAGATTTTATGTCCGGAGATGCTCAGCAAATCCACCAGAGCTGCGTCGATCTCTATTTTTCCGACCGCCTGAGCTGCGTCCGAATGCAATAACACTCCACGCTGCCGGCAAATGTCACTTATTTCCGCCATCGGCTGGCAGACGCCTATTTCGTTATTTACCCAGCCGACGGAGACCAATACCGTCGGAGCTTCGAGGGCTTTTCCCAGGGAATCGAGATCTATTATGCCATTTTTCTGAACCGGAATAATCTTTGCCTCAAATCCCTCCTTGGACATGGCGTGAACCGATTCCAGAACACATTTGTGCTCGATGGAAGTGCTAATTATTTGATCGCCTTTTTTCCCATAGGCCCTGGCGGCGCCCTGGATGGATAGATTGTTGGACTCGGTGGCTCCGGAGGTGAAAATTACGCTGCGGGCATCTTTAACTCCAATGATGCTAGCTACCTGCTGGCGCGCACACTCGACGGCTTCGGCGGCTACCATTCCCATGGCATGACTGGAGGAATGCGGATTGCCAAATTCTTCGCAGAAATACGGCAACATTTTGTCCAGGACCCTTGGGTCGCAGGGGGTGGTTGCCTGGTAATCCATGTAGATAAATTTCTTCATACCCTAATCTTCCGTATTTCCACAACTAGCGCTGGCTGCTCATATTACCTGCTGTATTCTAACAATAAATTGCATTGGAGTAAAGCCATGAGTATTAGATGCCGCATGATTTTTCACTTCCAACTCTGTTGATTGACATTATTTCGGCATTATACTATAGGAAGTATATGGTTCATTGGTGGAGTTTCGCATGAGCAGATGGCTGAGGCTGGTATTTATCGCTCTTATCTTTGTGCTACCTGGCTGCAAAGACAAAAAAGTTGACGATACTCTGAGGGTAGGCATAGCCACTGATTATCCGCCATTTGAGTACAAAGAAAACGGTGAGCTTGTGGGGTTTGACGTGGATTTAGCCCGGTTATTGGCGAAGGAAATGGAGAAGGAGGTTTCTTTTGTGGAAATGCGCTTCCGGAATACCTTCGACGCTATCAAGGACAATTCCGTGGATGTGGTTATTTCCACCGTTACGACTAGCCAGGAGCGGCGAAAAGACTATGAATTTTCCCGCTGCTATTATTCTGAAAGCCTGGCCGCTGTCTACGAGAAAAATGAGCCCTATCTCAACGCCGAGGAATTGGCGCATGCAAAATTGGCCTGTCAGCTGGGTACCACGGCGGAACGCTGGATAAAAGAACACGTCCAAGGCGCTCAGTTGGTGATGATGGATAATCCACGGCAGCTGATAGATGCGCTGAAGGCCGGACACGTCGACTGCGTGGTGATCGATGGTCTGCAGGCCCGGGAGTTTTGTCGTCAAAATCCGGCACTGGCCAATTCTGTAATATCGCAATCGGATGAAGGCTACGCTGTGTTGATGAAAAAGCAGTCGCTGCTGAAGGAAAAAGTTAACATAGCCCTGCGAAAATTGGAAACAACCGGGGAATTGGGTAGACTAAAAGCAAAATGGCTGGAAAATTGAAGCCCTATCGCCATGGATTTTGGCTGGCCGGCTGGATGCTCCGCCGATCGAAACGGCAAGGTGGATAGCTCGGGGAAAAGACATGATAAAAGTAACCCATGTCCGTCGTATTTTTGGCGGCACGGCGGTGCTGGATGACGTGACGTTTGCGCTCGAAAAATCCTGCGTGCTTGGACTAGCAGGAGCTTCCGGCAGCGGGAAATCCACTCTGCTGCGCTGTCTC
The DNA here is from genome assembly GCA_031267415.1 of Holosporaceae bacterium. Classification (GTDB taxonomy): domain Bacteria; phylum Pseudomonadota; class Alphaproteobacteria; order UBA3830; family UBA3830; genus BNWE01. The sequence goes on along the minus strand of JAIRZD010000008.1, from coordinate 1,728 downwards.
CAGGGCTTGGATTTCCCGGACAGTGGCTCCATTCAATGCTCCGGCAGAGTCTGCTTCATATTCCAGGATTTTCAGCTATTCCCACACATGACCGTATGGGAAAATATCGTGTATGCCCCAGCGCTAGGCAATAAAAAAACGGATTACGCCAAACGGGCGAAAAAACTATTGAAAGATCTAGGGCTGGAAGCCAAGCTAGACGAATACCCGGTGCGGTTATCCGGCGGCCAGCGGCAAAGGGTCGCTTTGGCACGCGGGTTAATGATAGACCCGGATATTTTGCTCTGCGACGAACCCACATCGGGTCTGGATTTCGCCTCGGTTTTGGATGTGGTGGCTCTGTTAAATTCAGTCCGCGATCGCGGAGTCACCATGGTGATAGCCTCCCACGATTTGGATTTTCTTACCCAAATGTGCGACCGCATAGTGCTGCTGAAAAACGGAACGGTCGCCGCAGATATTTCTCCGCGGATGATCCCCAGCCCCATCGATTATCTTAAGCATCAGTAGGGCAACTGGGAGCGGCTGCGGCTGCGGCGCAATTTCTCACCTTCTCATTGTTTGGAAAGAAGTCTATTGGGAGCTGGATGTCATGACCCAAGTGGCCAGCGGGGACGCGGAGAGAAGTCCAATTGATTCACCAAACCAAGGCGAAATCTTTCCAATCCGTTCCAGGCAATCATGGCGCCATTGTCGGTGCATAGATGGGGAGGCGGCGCCACAAATCTCATGCCATGGCGACGGCCTAGATCAGCCAATGCGGTTCTTATGGCCCGGTTGGCGGCCACTCCCCCGGACGCCACCAGCGTTCCAGGAACAACATTCTTTGATTGACAACATTCGATGGCGCCATTGACTTTATGCACCAGGATTTCCGATATGGTGTGCTGAAAACTGGCGCAGATGTCCGCCATGTCCTGTTCATTAAAGGCGTTTTCGTGTTTTTCTATTAATAGGCGAACTGCTGTTTTTAGGCCGGAAAAGGAAAAATCATTGGTTTTCTTGTGGCACAATGGTCGCGGCAGCCGGAATCTATGGGCATTTCCACCCAGGGCTAGCTTTTCTATGGATGGCCCCCCGGGGTATCCCAGCGACATCATTTTCGCAACTTTATCAAAGGCTTCGCCGGGAGAATCGTCCAGAGTTTGCCCCAGCACTTCGAATTTTATTGCGGAATGGACCAGGCAGATTTGGCAATGACCTCCGGAAATCAGCAGCAGCAGGTAGGGGAAATCCACGGGGTCAGTGAGCCGCACGCAGAGAGCGTGTGCCTCGATGTGGTTGACGGCAATAAACGGCACTTCCAGCGACATGGCCATCGCCTTGGTGAATGTGGCTCCAACGATTAATCCTCCGATCAATCCCGGGCCGGCAGCAGCTGCAACGGCGCCAAGATCCGATAAACCAATGGCTGCATCTGCCAAAGCTCTGGTCACCACCTCCGGAATTCTCTCCAGATGCGCTCGGGCTGCTACCTCCGGCACAACTCCGGAAAACGAGCGATGCTCAACTTCCTGAGAATAAACCACGTTGGACAATATTTTTCGACTGTCGGCAACAACAGCTGCCGCCGTTTCGTCACAGCTGGATTCGATGCCAAGAATTAGGGTTTCATTAGACTTCTTTCGAAACATGCGCTCTTTCGGTAATTTCTGCGTCGCTTCGGTGCTCGGATCCTCATGTACCACATGTACACTGCGGTCCTGCGCTCCGTATGCTCCTATAAAT
>JAIRZD010000067.1 GCA_031267415.1 Holosporaceae bacterium | reverse complement strand
ATTTCTGCGTCGCTTCGGTGCTCGGATCCTCATGTACCACATGTACACTGCGGTCCTGCGCTCCGTATGCTCCTATAAATTCCTCGAAATATCTTTGTTTCGAAAGAAGTCTAATATTCCCCAAAGCTAAATTTTCCCGGTCAATTCTGTTAGTCGGAAGTTTCGTTAACCATCTTTACTACGCCAAATTTCAGATAGCGTGCTCCGGTGAAGGTGGTCATGGCCACTGCCACCCATAGTGCGATCACGCCGATTTCTTTTATTTCCTTTATGTGTGGAAACATGGCGGAACACAGCAAACAGCTTATGGAGATCATTTGCATTGCCGTTTTCCATTTGGCATATTTTGTCACCGGGATGCGCATCTGCATTTCCGACATAAACTGGCGCAAGCCGGATACCATTATCTCCCGGGCCAGAATTATGGACGCTCCTACCAGATTGATGCCGCTTATTACGCCAAATCCTGACAACATTAATAAAATAGTCGATACCAGCAATTTATCGGCCACCGGATCCATAAATTTACCGAAGGCAGAGACCTGTTTCCATTGCCGAGCGAAATATCCGTCCAGAAAATCTGTTACACAGGCGACGATGAATAGTATTGTGGCGGATAAATGGGCCCAGAATCCATTCAGATAAAAACAGGCTACTATGAAAGGTATCGCGAAAATTCTGGATAGGGTTAAAAGATTCGGGAGCATGTACAAAAACATCTGTCAGAAACCATGCAAAGTCGCATATAACAATTTCTCTCCTGGAAGATACTAGCATAACGTTGCGAATAAATAAACTATTTATGTTTGGATGTGTGCTGCGGGTGGTGTGTGTGCAAAAACATAGCTCGCTGAGGTTGAGCTCGCTGGTATTGAGCTGATACATAAAAATCTGCTTTTAAGGCATGTTTTCTTATGCTACAGTGTTGTTGCTGTAGTGTTTTTGTCTGCGGAGTCTGGGATTGAGGGTGGTAATCTGTTCCGGTGGCACCGGCGGCCATATGTTTCCTGCCTGCGCTCTGGCAAAAGCCATGGACGGCAGGCACGATGTTCTATTGATAACAGATGCTCGCGGTGCGGTTTTCTGCGAGGATGTGCAGCGCAAAGTCGTTGTGGAAACCGTTAGACTATCCGCCAATGTCGCGGCTCTTGGACGAATTATCAAGGGCTTCTTTTCATTTATGCGCCGCTGGCTTAGAAATCCACCGGACGTTGTGGTTGGATTTGGGGGGCTGTGTACCGTTATTCCGGTGCTGGTGGCCGCCATTCTCGGAGCAAAAGTGGTCATATATGAACAAAATGCCGTTGTGGGGAAAGCCAATCGCCTGCTGTCTCCGTTGTCGCGGCTAAAATTGTCTTTTTTTGATATTGGTAATGGTTGGCAGCGTCTATCGCCTCCGGTGCGAAATGATTTTTTGAAATTGCTTGATGTGCCGTACCAATACACCCCCAACGGAATTCTGCGGATCTTGGTAATGGGTGGCAGTCAGGGAGCTAGGTCCTTTGCCAGGATTATCCCTGAAGCTTTGGAACTGCTGGATGAATCGCAGCGCCAAAGAGTGGAAATAATTCAGCAGGCTGCGGTTGCCGAACAGGAGCAGTTGCGGCAGCTTTATGAGGCCATCGGTGTGAAATTTACAGTCCGGCATTTCCTATATAATGTGGCGGAAATAATGGCCCAATCTCAGCTGGTAATATGTCGGGCCGGCGCGTCTACGCTGGCCGAATTGACGACATTGGGGAGGCCAGCCGTGCTGGTGCCCTATCCGGCGGCTACGAACAATCATCAATTTTTTAATGCCATGAACTATATGAAAAAAAATGCCGCATGGCTGGTGGAAGAAAAAGACGATGCCGTTGAAAAAATATCTGTTATCCTAAAAAAAGTTTTGGAGAATGGGGAATTGCTAAAGTCTGCCGCATCCAATATGATCGATACATCCATGAGTAGTGCAAACGATGCGTTTGTCGAAATTTTAGAGGGCGTCGCGGGTGTTTGACGTCCTGTTGTGGCTTTTTGCTTGGTGATGATTATGAAAAGGTTTCCCGTCAGTTCCGGATTCATGCATTTTGTTGGTATTGGCGGCATAGGCATGAGCGGCATAGCGGATATTTTAGTAAATCTTGGCTACAGCGTTAGCGGAAGCGATTTAAAGGAAAACGCGCTAACATCCAGGCTGTCCCGGAAGGGGGTTAGGATTTTTGACGGACATGCGGCCACAAATGTTCATGGTTCTTCGGTGGTGGTGGTATCTTCCGCAATTTCTCCGGACAATGTGGAGATACTCGAAGCCCGAAGGCTGAAAATTCCAGTTGTGAGAAGGGCAGAGATTCTGGCCGAACTGATCAAAATCAAGATCTCTGTTGCTGTGGCCGGTACCCATGGGAAAACCACCACCACGTCCCTGATAGCCGCCGTTCTGGATCAGGCCGGAGTTGATCCAACCGTAATAAATGGAGGCATAATAAATGCCTATAACAGTAACGCCAGACTTGGAGCCGGCGACTATGTTGTGGTGGAGGCTGATGAATCCGACGGATCCTTTGCGGAGCTGATGTCTACTGTGGCGGTGGTCACAAATATAAATTTCGACCACATGGGCAATTTCAAGGATTTTTCAGAGCTCCGGGATTTGTTTGTTAAGTTTGTGAAAAATATTCCATTTTATGGGGCCGGAGTTCTATGTCTGGATCATCCGGAGGTGAAAAAAATATACGAAACCGTTGCGGATCGACGACTGATTACCTATGGATTTTCGCCGGAGGCCGGAGTTTCCTGTGAAGGTGTGGTTTTGGGGGGGCGCGGCGCGGAATTTACCGTGGTTTTTTCTGATGAAATTGCAAAAAAATATAACATTGGTCAGGAAAAGCGCTGGAAAGATTTCTATTTGCCCATGTTCGGGAGACATAACGTACAAAATGCTCTGGCGGCCATAGCCGTTGGGCTGGAATTCAATGTATCCCAGGAAGATATTCGCATGGCTCTTGGGTCGTTTATGGGCGTTAACCGCAGATTTACCAAGGTGGCAGAGGTAAATGGCGTGGTGATTATCGATGATTACGCTCACCATCCGGTGGAAATAGCTTCGGTATTAAATGCCGCCAAGAGCATCTGTGCCGGAAGAATTTTAGCCGTTATGCAGCCGCATCGCTATAGTCGATTGGCCAATTTCTGTGCAGATTTTGCCCAGGTCCTGGAGCTGAGTGATGGCGCGTTTATAACTCCTGTGTATTCTGCCCGGGAACAGTTTGATGGCATAGATCATATGACATTGCTGCAAAAGATAAAAGAGAACGGCGTGCTAACGGCAAATTTTGTCGAAAATCCCACGGATCTTGGCAAAAAAATCATTCCAGGGCTTAGTGGTGGTGATTTTGTCATATTCCTCGGCGCCGGCGACATAACAAATTGGGCCTACGAATTTGCGGATATTTTAAATTCGCTGGACAGGGAGGGCCTGTAATGAAGGTTGCGGAGGGCATGCTGCTGGATAAGTTGCCTCCGGTTAGAGGTCGTCTGCAGGAGAAGGCAAATCTTGCCATAAAATCCCGCTGGGGAGTTGGGGGCCCTGCGGAGGTTCTATTCGTGCCGGAGGATTTGGATGATCTGGTGTTTTTCCTCAGCAACATTGATGACGACCTTCCAATTACGGTTTTGGGATTTATGTCCAATGTACTTATTCGCAGCGGCGGGATAGATGGCGTTGTTATTATTCTCAGCAATTGGTTCAGGAAAGCATTTGTGGAGGACGGTATATTTGAAGTTGGAGCCATCGTTGGTTGCTCGGAGTTATCCACCATGGCCATGAATCACGAACTGGGGGGGCTGGAATTTTTGATGGGATTGCCTGGCTCCATTGGCGGCGCCATAAAAATGAACGCCGGCTGCTATGGATCAGAGATATCTGATGTGCTGCTGGAGCTTGAAGGCGTATCCAGAAGTGGGAAAATAAGATGGCTTAAAAACTCAGATCTGGATTTTCGCTATAGAAACTCCGGAATTTCCAATGATCTGATAATTACCAGGGCCTGGTTCCGTGGAATCCGCCATGCAGATTATTCCGTCCACAAAAAAATTCACGAAATAAACAAAAAACGAGAAGAAGCTCAGCCGATTCATAAAAAAACATGCGGATCCACATTTAAAAATCCGGAAGGAATCGCAGCCTGGGAGCTTATTCACAAAGCTGGATGCCGCGGCATGAGGATCGGTGGGGCCAGCGTTTCCGACAAGCACTGCAATTTCATAATAAATGACAATAATGCCACCGCCGATGATATAGAGAATTTGGCTCTGAAGGTTGCCAATAAAGTGCATGAAACTTTCGGTGTGGTACTAGAATGGGAGGTGGTGCGGTTGGGGAAAAAACGTTCCAGCGATAATAATGGTTGATTTGGGGGAGCCATGAAAGAGGAAACTAAAAAAATTTGTCTGCTGGAAGGCGGTGATTCGTTTGAACGGGAAATTTCGCTCCGGAGCGCGGAAATTTGCGGCGATGTTCTGCGAAAACTGGGGTATGAGGTCTGCGAATTTGATTTTACCGGAGATGTCCTTACTCTGATTAGCTATTTGAAAAAAGTGCGTCCCGACGGCGTTTTTAATGCTCTACATGGCGGGAGCGGGGAAAATGGGAATGTGCAATCGCTGCTGAATTTCCTCAAAATACCCTACACCCATTCCGGGGTGTTGGCTTCTTCCCTGGCCATGAATAAATATGTTTCCTGTAATCTTTTCGAGCATGGTGGCATAGCTGTTATAAAATATACGTTGGAAAGATGGCAGCATCTGCTGGAGAATCGGATGGATTTTGCATATCCATTTGTGGTAAAACCCGTGGATTCCGGATCTTCGGATGGAGTCTACGTGATCCATAGTCCGGCTGATTTATCTGCCATAGAATGGACCAACGGCGAGCAAGTTCTGGTCTCCGCATATGTGCCAGGACTCGAACTGACCGTTGGAGTACTCGACAGCGCGGCTCTGGAGGTTACTAACATAATTACCTCATCCGGATTTTTTGATTACGATAACAAATATAGCAAAGGTAAAACCTTCCACGAAATTCCCGCAAAAATACCTGATTCCATAAGGAAAATGGCGCTGGATTACGCACTAAGGGCTCATAATCTGTTGGGATGCCGTGGAATATCCAGAACGGATTTTCGCTACAACGACGTTACCAATGAATTATTTGTGATGGAGCTAAATACTCAGCCCGGCATGACGGCGCTTTCGCTTTTGCCGGAACAGGCTGATTTTGTTGGTATTTCATTGGATCAGCTGCTGCAACGTATGCTGGAACTTGCTTGTTATGATGAATAGAAATAATGCAATCCAGAAATGTGAAAGAAAAAAAACGTGATCTGCAGAACATTAGGATAAAAAGGCCGTTGTCCATAAGATGGCATTGGCTACTGGTGTTGATGAAAAGTAACCTGTTTTTATTTCTGTTGTTTCTGGCCAGTGGCGGCGGCTTTTTTTTTTACTTTGACAAATATAAATTCGAAAATCCCTGGTTTCTCATAAAAAAAATAGAATTCGATGGGAATGAAAGAGTGCAGGATATACTGCTGCTGAGGGCTTCTGGATTGCGTTACAAGAGTAATATTTTTTCCTGTCCAATCCATGAAGTGAAGAAAAAACTTGAATGTGTTTCCTGGGTTCGTTCCGCTGCTGTGCACCGAAAATTTCCGGATACCATCTATGTTAGAATCTCCGAAAGGGTTCCAATAGCAATTTTCCAATCCAAATATAAATTGTACCTGGTGGATGCCGATGGCGTTGTTTTGGAACACGATGGCATAGGAAATTTTGATAATCTTCCGATTGTTTTGGGGGATGGCGCCGGAAAGGAGGCAGTTCATCTGCTGGGATGTCTCGATAAATTTCCGATCCTCCGGAAACAGTTAGTATTTGCTCTGAGGGTAGGGAAGAGGCGGTGGGATATGAGGATAAATAAAGGCATCACAGTGAAATTACCTGAGAGAAATATATCGCAGGCATTGAGTATATTACATGAATTGTCCAACAGTGATGGATTTTTCAGTGATAATATCAAATCGATCGATTTAAGGATGCTGGACAGGGTTGTTGTTAGCAATAAAGATAGTGGGGCCGACTAATTGTCGGGATGGTAATGAAAAAAAATAACATTATTACTGTTTTGGACATCGGAAGCACAAAGGTGTGCTGCTGTATTGCTTCCTCGTCTATCGATGGGCGCATTGATATTCTCGGAATTGGCAATTGCGCATGCTTTGGCATAAAATCTGGTGTTGTAACAAACATGGATTACGTTGGTAAATCCGTAGTGAAAGCGGTGGAAGCCGCCGAAAAAATGGCAAAACTTAGCGTAAAGTCTGTGTATGTGAGTGTGTCTGGCAAGAATGTGAGATCCCTCATAGTCGGGATGTCCTCCGATATAGGGGGAAGAGTCATTCGAGACGAGGATGTGACTCAATTTTTTTCTTTTCGGAATGAAGAAAACAACGGCTGCGAAATTGTGCATGCCATTCCAATAATGTATAGCCTGGATTCGCTTCATAACATTAGGAATCCTGTCGGAATGACGGGACAGCGCCTAACGGCCAATATAAATTTTGTGACGGTTCCAACCGTCCAGCTCAACAATTTGTTGCTGTGCATATCAATGTGTCACCTGGAGCCGATAGGGGTTGTTTCCTCCAGCTATGCGTCCGCACTATTCGCTGCCAATGATGAAGATTTGCGCCAGGTGGTGATCGATTGTGGAGGGGAAACCACGTCCATTGCCTTTATCTACGACGGTGTTTTATGTGGATTTGATACGGTTCCCATTGGCGGGAGGCATATAACCCGCGACATAGCCTATGGTCTACATATATCCATATCCAGTGCCGAGCGTCTAAAAACACTGCATGGCTCGGCCTTCGTATCCCTGGACGATGAGCGCCATTCCATATTAGCTCCGGTGCAGGAAGATGAAAATGTCATAGATTTACAGCGGATCCCAAGCAGCTCTCTAAATCGAATAATTCAGGCGCGCGCCGAGGAAATTCTGCGGGCCGTCAGGAAAAAAATTGATGAATCAGCGTTTTATCAGGACTTCAAGAACAGCTCAGTTACAATTACCGGTGGAGCAAGCCAATTGACCGGTATGCGAGATTTTCTTGGTGAAATCCTAAATAAACCAATAAAAACAAAGGAGACGGACACATATTATAGCGCTGCCAATTTGCGATTGGGCGGAGATTGCTCTGTGGCGCTGGGCATGATAAAATTTGTCCGCCTAAGCAAGGATCTTCGTGACAGAAATGCTGTGTTTAAAACATCAAGTGGAAAGATTGGGTTTTTCAAAAAAGCACTGTTATGGTTAGAAAACAACTTGTAAAACATAGGGGGTTACTGTAGCATGGCGCTGAGGGGTTTTACCTGGGCTGGCGGACCTTTAAAATATGGAGAATACGAGTATGACGGCAGTGGCTGGTGTGGATATCTTGGATCATGACAACGGCGATGGAAGACAGGGGGATTTTTTTAAGGAAGAGAACTCTTCTGGTGTCGAAGTGTACCTAAAGCCCAAAATAACAGTATTTGGGGTTGGCGGTGCCGGCGGAAATGCTGTCAACAACATGATTCGTTCTAACCTTGAGGGCGTTGAGTTCATTGTGGCCAATACGGATGCCCAGGCTCTGCTGCAATCACTTTGTGAAAGGCGTATCCAATTGGGATTGGAGATAACCAGCGGTCTCGGAGCCGGCGCTCGTCCGGACGTGGGTAAGGCTGCAGCCGAGGAAGCCGTGGAAGAAATCATTGCCTATGTGAAAAATAGCAACATGGTCTTTATCACCGCAGGCATGGGGGGGGGCACCGGCACCGGCGCGGCTCCGGTCATAGCACGATTGGCGAAGGAGCAGGGTGTTCTGACCATAGGGGTTATAACCAAGCCATTCCATTTCGAGGGAACAAATCGCATGCGCACCGCCGAAAGAGGCATCGATGAGCTGCAGCAATTTGTGGATACATTGATAATTATTCCAAATCAAAATTTATTCCGGGTGGCGAACGAAAAAACCACATTTGCAGATGCATTTAAAATGGCCGACGACGTGCTTCGTTCCGGCGTCCAGGGGGTTACTGATCTTATGGTTATGCCTGGCCTCATTAATCTTGATTTTGCCGATATCCGGACAGTTATGAGCGAAATGGGCAAGGCGATGATGGGCACCGGCGATGCCGAGGGAGACCGCCGCGCTCTGGATGCCGCCGAAGCTGCCATATCCAACCCACTGTTGGACGACGTTTCCATGAAGGGCGCGCGTGGGATACTTATTAATATCACCGGCGGACACGATCTGACACTCTACGAAGTCGACGAGGCCGCCAATAGAATTCGCGAGGAAGTGGATCCGGAGGCACGCATAATATTTGGTTCTACCTTTGATGAAAAACTAAGCGGGCGCATGCGGGTATCGGTGGTGGCCACTGGGATCGATGCTGCAGCTGTTCAGGAAAAAAAACAGGCGTTTGAAGAAATGTCGTCCGTAAAATTCGTAAAAATGGATGCGGCTATGCCAGGCAGTGTGGATTCCCGGGGTGGGGTGGGCTCCGGAGAGATGTCGGCATCGGCGTCGGCGTCGGTGTCCCCGGTGGCGGCCGATCCCGGTGTCCCACATGGATCTTCCGCCTCGAAGAATGTGGTGTTGGATGGCGTGCGGGAAGAACGAAAAAAAGTACCATCTTTATTCGAACGACTAACCGGCATGAAGAAATTCGCGACAGGCAAAAAAGAGGATTATCTTCCCCGAGTGTCAAAGCCATCGCCTCAGCCGCAAAAGGCTCAGGAAGAAGATTTGGAAATTCCAGCTTTTTTGCGAAGAAATTCCTGAGCTAGGGCAGACGCTCCGCTGCCGCAAAGAATTCCTGATGATACACAGCCGTTTCGCCATTAGATTTCTTTCGTTAGACTTTCTTTCGAAAGAAGTCTAATTTTTTCTCCGCCCTGGCGCGGCCCGGAGGTTTGCGGCGAAATCTTTGCAGCGAAATCATGGTGCGCCACCAAAAAATTTTAGAACGTTTACTGTTTTTTAACCATCTGCCCGTTAACATTTCGGCAACCGAATTTATTGGTAATAGTAGTAGACGGGTAAACGTCATGAAAGACCTGAACAATCCTTTCTTCTCCCATCAGGGCGGCGTGGAAGCTCCGGTAGCCCCAGGGGATGTCGGACAGTTTTGGCTAATATCTGCGGATAAGGTTTTTTCTTCGGATATAGATGGATATAAGGATTTTGCCCGATTCCTTGATCTGGATTTTTTTGTTAAAAAAGTCTCGTTGTTCGACGGCGCAAAATCGTCCGATAGCATCGTCAGTGCGGAACCAGTCGAGATTCGCATGCCGGTCAGCAAAAGCTGTGCAATGATACAGGGATATCTGGCCAACGGAAAAGAGATAGCAAAGATTACCCTAAAAAAAATTGTGCCCCTGGGCGGAAGTCTGAAAGTCGCAGAAGAAAAAGAATTTTCGAAATGCCTGCTGCAGTCTTTTAGGAGACGCGGAGAAATAGCATTGTTTAGTTTCCGCTATTCGGCCTATTCGGATGCCTACACTGATTTGGAAGGCGATCAAGCCGGAACGGCGGCCACGAAAGTGGACCTGGCTACCTGGGAAGTAGAAAGCAAATAGGGAGACCAGCATCATGGAAAAAGCCGCCACCATAAAGCCATTATTCGAAAGACTGGTGGACGAGGATACCGAGGTGCCATTCGAAAAAATGCCCAGAAGGTTTTCGTCGACGGCGGAAATACAGGAATCCATTCGGCAGGATCTATCGCGTCTGTTAAATACGCGGGTTTCGGTATTTTGGAAGGAATATTGTGACAAAAATCGCAGCCCACTACCATTTGCCTATGGAGTTAATGTGACGGATTGCTCAATGTCTGCTGAAAGCGTTTTTGAATTACAGGAGTTGGAAAAGAGGATCGATAATATCATAGCGCTTTTCGAACCACGCATTTTAAATGCCAAAAGCAGCATTGTCCGCCCGGGTGACGACCATACTTCGCTGTATATTAATATCGATGCTACAGTAATGATAGAGAATCGAAGAACGTTTCTATCCTTCCCAGTAGTAATGGATGCCTAGCGTGATCAAAAGCGACATAGACATATTATCCGAATACTACCAGTACGAGCTTTCCTATCTGCGGAGCGCCGGCAGTGATTTTGCTGTCCGATTTCCCAAGATAGCGAGAAGATTGGACCTGTCCAACCACGAATCCTCCGATCCCCACGTGGAGCGCATGATCGAAAGCTTCGCATTTCTCACGGGGAAGCTACAAAAACAGATAGACGATCAATTCCCGGAAATAGCCGCGGCCCTATTGAATGTTTTATACAAGCCGCTTCTGCTGCCAACTCCATCCTGCGTAATGATATATTTTGATGTGGATCTTCCAAGGGCATCGAAATCTCCGGGATTGGTGGTGCCAAAAAATACGATTCTGCAGGCCACCAGTCATTCGGGAGAAAATTGCAGTTTTAGAACTGCCCATGATCTGCAAATCTGGCCCATGGAGATTCTTTCCGCCGTGACGGTCCAGAAGGAGCACATACCGGGCTACTACGCCAGATCTACCTACTATTTGAAGTTGGGAATGCGATATCTTGGGGTAAGCGGCTCGCCGACTCCGGAAAAAATAAGAATATATTTGCATGCGGATGCACTGCTACGCGGGAAACTTTTGTCGGCAGTTTTTTCCAGCGAAGAAATGGCTATTTATCAAAAAGATGAAAATTTCGAGTTTTTATCAAGGATTTCTTCGGTTGGATTGGGGGATGATGAATCGCTGCTGCCGTATCCTCTATCTGTTCACATGGGGTTTAGGTTGCTGCAGGAATATTTCTCTTTTCCGGAAAAATTTTATGGATTTGACGTCGCCATTCCAAAATCCGTGGTGCCGGATGGGGAGTTTTTCATTTATATCCCAATGAGCAACGACATATCCATGAAAATTTCCCGGGGAAATTTTTCCATTTCTTCGGTGCCGGCCGTAAATCTATTTCCAAAACTTTCGGAACCGCTAAGGTTGGATAATAAACAGGTCGAATATTGTTTGGTTTCCGATTATCGGAGGTATCACAGCTGCGAAATATACCAAATAGAAAAAATGGTGGCCGTCGAGGCCAAAAGCAATGATGAAATTCTCATAGATGAATTTTTCTGCTGTAATCATACATTTGGAGTTCCGGCCAATAAAATTTTTTGGAATTCCCGGCGAAAAAAATCATATATTAAAGATGCTCTTGGGGAAGATGTCTACATATCGTTTGTGGATTTGGACTTTAATCCGACATGTCCATCCGATAAGATTTTTTATGCCCATACTTTATGCACGAACCGATATGTGGCCGAACAAATTCCAGCCAATGGAGCTCTTCAATTGGAGATTTCCACGCCAACCAAAAAAATCTACTGTGCCGATCGACCCACGGACCAAAAGCCGAGTCCCAGGAGCGGGGAAATTCTATGGAAATTAATTTCGGCGCTATCGCTGAATTCCATTTCTTTTGGGAATGAAGGATTGGAAAAAATAAGGGAAATTCTGAATGTATTTGCGGATATTTCAAATTCCAGCATAGCAGAAGAGATTGATGCCATTGTATCCATAGGTAGCCGTGTAACCGCCAAGAGAATAGACCATCAGCCCTGGAATGGCTTTGCCCGGGGATCCCATGTGGAAATGCTTTTCGATGAAAGACTTTCCAACAACGGAATTCCGCTGAGCATGATAGTAGCTAAATTTTTAGCTACCTACGCCTCCATTAATACATTTGTGGAGGTTTCTGTAAAAAATACCGTTAGAAATGGAATTTTGAAAACATGGAATCACCATTGGGGAACACAGAATTATCTCTAAGGGAAACTTTGAAGGTCGACTCCCATAGATTTTCCTTTGAAATGGCGGCCTATGTGCTGGAATATGGATCACCGGTGTCCTTTGGGAAGGAGATCCACATATCCCAATCGCCGTTTAAAACCAGGAGCATCAATTCTTTCCATCTGCGGGCGACGGAGATAGAAAAAATATCGCAAATTGACGGAGTAGACACGATATTCATTGAAAGATTGTCGCTTGCCGGCCTAAATGCGCCGCTGCCCACTCCCTATGCGGAACTTATTCTGATGAGAACCGTGGAGCAGGACGTAGCCATATCTGCTTTTATCAATGCCTTTAATTCGAGACTGCTGGGCGTTTCCTATCAGCTGAGCAAGCGAAAACATTTGGCGATTCAGGATCACCGCAGAAATTGCATGTTGCTACGCAGCCTGGCGGCCTTTCTTGGCGATAATCCGGAAAAAATGGATAGGAGGCTTTCCAGGCTCTCCCATGTCTTTTGGACCAAGGAAAAAAGCGCTCTGGGCCTGGAGGCTGTGATATCTTCACTCTTTGGCCTCGAAACCAAGGTAAAACAGGGCCGCGTCATCTGGGACAAAAGAGATGATGTGCTATTGTTGGGAAACAAAAAATTGCAACTGGGCCATAATTTACTGCTGGGAGATACTGTGCCTCTTCCGCAATTCGGGGTAGCCATTGATGTTAGTCACAAGAATTATGAGGTATTATTTCAGTTGCTGACGGATTCATCGGCCATTGCTCGATTAAAAAACATTGTAATCAAATATCTTGGGAATTTTTTCAGCTGTAGAATTAACGTTATTCCCAGGAGTGTGCCGCCTCTAAAACTGGGACACCATGTTTGGCTTGGTAGAAATTCCTGGTTGCCATCTGCTGAAACCCTGGACGGATCGCAAATTTTTTGTGGGCCCACTTGCTGCTGACAGGTTTTTGCCGCATTTTTTATTTTGAAATTGATAGTTTGCGTTTTTTTTGTTATCAATGACGCACCATGCGGTCGTGGCGGAACTGGTAGACGCTCAGCGTTGAGGTCGCTGTGGAAGAAATTCCGTGGAAGTTCGATTCTTCTCGACCGCACCAGCTGGTATATTTGTTTTTCCTAGCGGATTGGTAGTCACGTATGAGCACGCTGATCGTTATTCCGGCCAGAATTTCCTCCTCCAGATTAGAGCGCAAAATGTTGGCTGATATAGGCGGAGAGCCACTGATTGTCAGGACCCATAGATGCGCTATCGCGGCAGCTGTTGGTGATGTGGTGGTGGCCTGCGATGGGGAAGAAATTGCCGACGTTATCCGGAGCATTGGTGGAACGGCAATAGTCACAGATCCCAAGCTACCCTCCGGAACGGATCGGGTGTTTTCTGCCCGTAGCAAATATGATCCAGACGGTAAATATGATCTGGTAATCAATGTTCAGGGCGATATGCCATTCGTCGCGCCGGAATTCATTCGTCGCAGTGACCACATGCTGCGGACCAGCAACTACGACATGGTCACGCTGGCTACGCCCATCGGAGATGAATCCTACCGCCTGGAAAGCTGTGTAAAACCGGTGATTGCCTTTGGTGAGCAGAACCAGGGGAAAGCCATATATTTCAGCAGATCTCCGGTACCATTCGGTGGTCCTTACTACCACCATGTTGGAATTTACGGATTCCGGTCGGAGGCGTTGGCTAGATTTGTAGCTCTGCCACCGAGCGCCTTGGAACAGACGGAAAAATTGGAGCAATTGAGGGCGCTGGAAAACGGCATGAGTATAGGAATAGAGGTCCTGGAATTGCCGCCACCCATAAGCGTCGATACGCCAGCTGACCTGGAAGCAGCCCGCAGCTATTGCGCTGCAGCTGAACCAATTGTTTGGTGATATAACTGGAAGTTTGCCATGGGAAGGTATAAGGGAATTTTGTTGGCCGGCGGATCTGGAAGTAGAATGTATCCGCTTACACAGGTGATGTCCAAGCAATTGTTGGCTGTATACGATAAACCAATGATATATTACCCGCTGGCTACTTTGATGCTATTTGGCATAAGGGAAATATTGATTATTTCAACGCCCCGGGACATTCCCCATATGGAGCAATTATTCGGAAATGGGGAGCGGCTGGGCTTGCAATTATCGTACAAAGTTCAGTCGCATCCCAACGGTATTGCCGAGGCATTTATCCTGGGAGCTGATTTTATTGGTGACGATAATGTTTGTTTAATTTTAGGAGACAATATTTTTTATATGGGAGATCAGCTGAACGATTTTTCCGAAATTATTAGCCCAAATGCCGGAGCAGTAATATGCGGCTATCACGTTCCTGATCCAGAAAAATATGGCGTTATAGAATTCGCCGAGAACGATAAGGTACTGTCAATCGAAGAAAAGCCAAAGCTTCCCAAATCGAATTTTGCGGTGGTGGGAATATATTTCTACACATCCGATGTGGTGCAAAAGGCAAAAAAGTTGAGTCCATCTGCCCGCGGAGAGTTGGAGATAACTGACCTAAACAACGAATATCTAAAAGAAAATCGCATGAACGTATTGCGAATGCGCCGAGGATCTGCCTGGATTGATGCCGGAACTCCGGATGGCCTCATGGATGCTGCGCAGTTTGTCCAGCTGATCGAAAAGAGGCAGGGGCTTAAAATTTCCTGCATCGAAGAAATAGCGCTACACCGCGGTTTTATAGATATGGAGCAATTTACTAATTTGATTGTCAGCTGCAAAGATGGATCGGATTATAAAAAATATCTAGAAAAAATAATGCATGAAAAAAACTTCAATGTCTAAAACCATATTAATTACCGGCGGCGCCGGGTTTATCGGGTCAAATTTCGTTGTTTATTTTTGCAAAAAATATCCTGATTATCAATTGATAAATTTCGACAAGCTTACCTATGCTGGTAATCTTGATAATCTTAGGGAATGTCAAGCCGCCGCAAATTACGTGTTTATCCGCGGGGATATTTGTGATCGGGAGCTTGTGGAAGCCGTTTTCCGGGAATATAAAATCACGGATGTGATTCACCTGGCGGCGGAAAGCCATGTGGATAACTCCATAGTAAGTCCAGAAGAGTTTGTTACAACAAATGTTTTAGGCACGTTTACCATACTGGATGCTTTTAGGAAAAGTAATAGTAGAGATACGTCCAGATTTCTGCATATATCCACCGATGAGGTGTATGGCACCCTGGGGGAAACAGGATATTTTACCGAAAAAACTCCCTATGCTCCCAATAGTCCCTATTCGGCTAGTAAAGCTGGTTCCGATATGCTGGTACGCTCATATTTCCATACATATGGAACAAATGTTGTTTCTTCTAATTGTTCCAATAATTATGGACCAATGCAGCATGGGGAAAAGCTGATACCGACGATTATTCGCTCGGCTCTTTCGGAAAAACTCATACCAATATACGGTGACGGAAAGAATATTCGCGATTGGCTGTATGTAATTGACCATTGTAGGGCGCTGGATATAATTTTTCACCAAGGTAAGGCCGGAGAAACCTATAATGTTGGCGGCCGGAACGAGAAAACAAACCTACAAATAGCGGATACCATCTGTGCTATTCTGGATGAAAAATGTCCACGTAAAAATGGGAAAAACTATGGGAAATTGATTGCCTTTGTGGCCAATAGGCCGGGACACGATCGCCGCTACGCCATCAACGCAGCAAAATTAGAAACAGAGCTGGGATGGAGAGCGGAAGAAAGCTTTGATACGGGGATTGGAAAAACCGTAGAATGGTATCTGGCGCACCGGGAGTATTTTTTTAAAAAATCGCGATAAAGATTGCATTTTTGTAGAGATTGCATTTTTGTGATGTTTATAATTGCTCATTTGATTCGTTTTTTATATAAAAAAGAGCTGCGGGGATCGCTATCGCTAGAAATCTCAAACATTATTGTCTATTTATTGTTGTTTTATTGTTATTATTGTTGCAATTTTTTGCAAAAAGCGATTACGTAAGGCTATGTACTTTCTTGTTTCGCCGTTGTATCATGGCGGCCGTTGAATTGGAGTGGAGTAGCTTTATGCGCAGAAAAGTGTTTTGTAGTCACGTGGTTTCCTTGATGGTGCTCTGTGCTGGGTTTGCGTTTACCGCCGATGCCGCATCTCATGCGGGCAAAAGGGCTGCTACCAAAAAAAACAGGAGCGCTTTATCCCATTCTTCTGATGGTTCTTCGAGTCAATGCGTCGATGGTTTTTTAAACATTAACCTTGCCCATGAAAGACAGGGACAACACGCCCTGGGTGGGAACAACGTGACGGGATGTGGAATAAATCCGGTTTTCTCCTATGGGCCTTTCACCGTCGAAGGTGACATATATTGTGGGCGCCAATTTGTCTATACTTCCTTTTTGAATGGCGAAAAACATTTATCCCAACTTGTTCCCGCCGATGATGTCAGCCTCGAATTTCATAATAATTATGGTCCACATATAAAGGGCTATGCTGAAAATGCTTCGGCCGGGCGATCCGATAAGGCATCGGTCTACCTCCTTTCATACAGGGCTACCTATGTGAACGATCGGGACAACTATAAGGTGGTTGCTGGATCCACCAGTTCTCGCAATACCATCGGGTTTCAGCGCGGTCTGACTGGATTGGGCGTGAGTCTGTTTCGGCAGGGCGGAAATGGTTCAGTCGTGAATAACGGATCTGGAATAGTCATCACCAGACTATGTAGGGCGGAATGTAAATTGGGCGACAGGGAGTTGGTCACCAAAATTCTGCCACCCGGCGTATATTCTCTGGACGATTTTCCCGAAGAGGCGAAATTGCCCGGGGTAAGCCTGTCGCTTATCGATCAGCTGGATCGTTCTGAAAAACTGACGGTGGATTATTTCGGCGGATATGCCACTCTGGCACCTGGGGACGATGATTTTGACATTGTCGCTGTCTGCGAAAGTTCATATGAGCTCTCGAATCCGCATCGGCAGAGATTCCACAAAAGGCCTCGGTTCGTTGCTAATTACCGGCGCGGCCACGAAGCTTTCACCTATGGGTTCGGCGTTGAAGCATGGGAAAAATCATTTTCATTGGATTCGGTGGTAATAGTTCCGACAAAATTTGGTACGCTTGCCCCGAATATATCCTACAGCTATGCCACCAGAATCGGCGGAGGCGAGCGCCACGCAGGGGGCTTTGGGATTTATTACAAAGCACCGGTTGCAGACGATAGCGTCGTATTTTTTGAGACATTTTTTGGGCTAAAGGGCAGGGGATTTAGCGATGCTGGGAAAAGTTACAACGATGCCGATTCCTATAACAAGTTCATAGAGAATTATTTCACCGACGCCGGGCTAAAGGCGAGGTTTTTGAGAAATGTCTCGGAAAGCGCCTCCGGTCGCCAGCTTATTGCCAGGGTTTACACCAAGCAGCTCTTTAACTGCATAACGCCGGCCTTTCTCTTCGGAGGAAAATGGTCCAAGAATCAGCGTTTCAGGGAGTATACGCTTAGCCTGATTTGTGACGCCTTTGGCTGGGGTTCGCTGGTGGTGAGCGCTGGACTTTCCTATGACGATCCTTACAAAGGGTCAAATGCGAAAGCTCCGGATCGCCGGCTTACGATTTCCTGCTCCATTCCGATCGGTAGCGAGCTTTCGGTGTGCGGAGCCTATCACAATCGCGAAGGGGATCCTCTGAGGAACAATGGCTCTGTTAACTGGAAGCCGTCTGAAGTTCCTGGTCTAGAACTCGAGTTTGAAGAGATATTCCAGCCTGGTTACAGCAATCCAAACGGCAAAGTGAAGTATGTCGGCCCTAATTTTTCGGCTAAATTGGAAGAACACATCGATAATCGCTTCGAGAACAAAGGTTCTGCGGCATCGCATAGGAATAGCCAGAGATTTTTCTTCGGTTCCAGCATTACGACCCGCGGACTTAAACGTTGCCGGCCGTCCAACATAAATGTCCTGAGGCCTGCCAGCGAAAATCTGAAGGGGAATTAGTTCTATGGTTGATTAGACTTCTTTCGAAACAAAGATATTTCGAGGAATTTATAGGAGCATACGGAGCGCAGGACCGCAGTGTACATGTGGTACATGAGGATCCGAGCACCGAAGCGACGCAGAAATTA
>JAIRZD010000066.1 GCA_031267415.1 Holosporaceae bacterium | reverse complement strand
AGAAAACCAATGAACATCATCATGCAAAATTTGTGTTGCCAAGAATGGCTAAATGATATCGCCAGATTTACTCCCTCGATGCGACAGCTATGTCCTTCGCATATGGGGCAGTCGATTTTTAACTGCAAGAGGTTATTTTCGTTTGTCGCGTCGACAATGCTTATGCGGAAATCCATGCGATATTTGCCATCGATGTCTTTTTCCGATATGCCTGAGTCGTCGTAGTGAAAATTCTCCAGGTTTTCGTATTTTTGAACTGAAATTGTCGGTTTTTTGGGGATTTTGCAGCCATCAGGAACTCCCAAGATTAGGCTGCCACAAATGTCATTTTTATCGGCAAAATTGTATTCTATTTTTAGGTTAACGCCTCCGGTCTTCAAGTCAAATATCTGTTCTATGGCGCCGGCGATATAAAAAAACGATAGACAAAAGAAAATGATAGCGATTTTTTTGAATATATCGTCCGCATTATGATTACGATTATGCCAATGCCGTATTTTCATGTCGAAATGCCCATGGTGTATATCCAAGGAGTTCGAAAGAGTATAGCAGGATTATGGATGTTTCGCAAATTAGGCTTTTTCGAAAGAAGTCTAATGTTTAGAATGGCTATTCGGTATCGGCTGCGAGTGGTGTGGCTGCGAGTTTCGCCTGGGGGAATAGTTTCAGCGCTTCATCCAGTACGGATCCGGTGGCTGCGGCAGTCGCAGTCGCAGTCGCAGTTGAAGCTGAAGCTTTGCCAGTGGACGGCTCTGATTTCGCGTTTGTCAGATTTTCCACAATATCCTGGATATCTGGCAGTCCGGCGGCGTAGACGAGGCGCAGCAGCAGCATTTCCAGCACAGTTTCCTGGTAGTCGCAAATTCTCAACTCGTCAATGCCCTTCAGCAGCATCTGCCAGATTCTGGTCAACGAAGAAAGTGAGATTTTGTCCGTAAGACTGGCCAATTGAGGCAGCACTTCCGCTGGCACTGTGGTTTCCAATGGCTCCAGATGAGCCTTCAGGCAGGTAACGGCGTAAATATAGTCCAGCAGACGATGGGCTATTTTATCCGGAGACACATTGGATCTAACAATCTTTCGATATTTTTCAACCACAGATTTTAAATCCAGCGCAGCCAGGGCAGTTAACAATTCCAGAATATCGCCATCGTCGGAAATTTCCAGGAGACTTTTTATGTCTTTCGCTGACAGCCGGTTGGAGTCCGACATATTTATGGCCTGATCCAGTATCGACAATCCGTCCCGCAGCGAGCCGTTGGCTGCCTTTGCCAGCAGTGTCAGCACTTCTGCATCGGCACTTATATTCTCTCGATTGCATATGGACGACAAATACTGGGCGACAACGGTATTGTCCAATGGTTTCAGGTCGAATCTTAATACGCGAGATAAAATTGTTTCGGGGATTTTATGGGTTTCGGTGGTGGCCAGCAGGAATTTCACGTGTTCCGGAGGCTCCTCCAGCGTTTTCAACAAAGCATTGAAGGCACTCTTGGAAAGCATATGCACTTCATCGATGATGAATATCTTAAATTTTCCGGTGGCCGGCTTATAGCGGCAAGATTCGATGATTTCGCGGACATCGTCCACGCTGGTGTTGCTGGCGGCATCTATTTCCACCACATCCATTTGGCCGCCGGCGGAAAATTCTCGACAATGGTCACATTGACAGCAGGGTTCCGGATCGCAGTGCTCGCAGCGAAAAGCCTTGGCCAGCAGGCGAGCCAGCGTGGTTTTGCCAATGCCACGGGTGCCCGAGAACAACAGAGCCGCTCCAAGTCGGTTTTTCTGCATACCGCGGGTGATGATTTTTACTGCCAGATCCTGTCCCACGACGTCGGCGAATCTCTGCGGCCGGTAGCGGGTAGCCAAAGGAACATAAATGCCCATTAATCAGCTCTTTGATTAAAAAGAGAGACGGTCGACCCGCTTGGTGTTCACTACGGCTGCTTTCTTCCGAACCTGACCGAATTCGCGATCCTACTCGTCCAACCATCCCGCGCCATCATAGCAAATAGCTAACGTCGTTGGCAACCCGGGCCCAGGGAATTGCTCTAATAAAGAGGGGAGGGGATGATGCCATAATATTTGAATGCTATTTTGAATGCTGTTATGTATAATAAGCATTAAAGCATGCGTAATGTTGTTCATGCGGCGCAATCAACTGGGCGAATACATATCCTTGATATTTTTCGCTGATCATTCTATGGTCTAGCGATGGGCGTGATTCTTCCGGGGGAATATTGTTCTGTCCCTTGTCGAAATCGTTCCCTTGGTTATTGGGGAATAATTGCATATATGTTGCGGGCTCTTTTTTTGTATTATACAGACCTAATTAGAGATTGCGTTGGAGACGATCAGCGGGATTCCGTTGCGGTTGATATTCCGCGTGAAGAATCCTTCGGTGACTTTTCCAGCAATATTGCGCTCGTGATGGCCAAAAAACTCGCCAGGTCGCCGCTGGAAATTGCCGAAGAATTGTGCGGCAGGCTAAAATTGCATGCGGAATTTGCTGATCTCTCCGTAAAATCTCCGGGATTTATAAACTGGCGTATTCCGGCTGATCTGTTGAGGCGGCATTGCCCCGCTCTGCTGGATCGGGATTTTGGAAAAATTAATTTGGGCAACGGACGCCGCGTAAATCTGGAATATGTGTCCGCCAATCCCACAGGACCGCTGCATGCTGGACACGCCCGTGCTGCGGTATCCGGCGACGTATTGGCCAATTTGCTATCATTTGTGGGATATGATGTTACGCGGGAATACTATATAAATGACGCCGGCAAACAAATCGAAATACTGGCGAAATCTTTGTATTGCAGATACTGCGGACTATTCCAAGAATCACCGCTGCCGGATTGGGCCTATCCGGGAGAATACCTGATCGATACGGCAAAAAAAATAAAAGAAAAACACGGGAATGATTTTGTCGAGAAAGACGAAGCCGAATGGCTGTCGTTTTTTAAAACCTTCGCCATCAATGATATGATGGACTGCATAAAAACCGATCTGCGGGATCTGGGGATATTTCATGATATATTTTCCTCCGAATTAAAATTTATCGACGGCGGCGCCGTGGAAAAAATATTGGAGTTTTTTCAGAGCAACGATTTAGTCTATGAGGGCATTTTGGCGACCCCCAAAGGCAAGGAAATGGATGATTGGGAAGCCAGGGAACAGCTCTTATTTCGGTCCACAGCCTTCGGTGACGATGTCGACCGCCCGCTGCAAAAATCCGATGGATCCTGGACATATTTTGCCTCGGATATTGCCTATCACGGGGACAAAATCGCCCGCAAATTCGATGAAATGATAAATTTCTGGGGAGCGGATCATGGCGGCTATGTGAAGCGCCTGCAGTCGGCTGTCCGGGCACTGTCTCAGGGCCAAAAAAAATTGGACGTAAAATTGGTCCAAATGGTTCGCTTCATGCAAAATGGAAAAGAAATGAAAATGTCCAAGCGAGCCGGCACATTTGTCACGGTGCGGGATGTGCTGGACAGCGTTGGAAGGGACGCGATCAGATACTTTATGCTCACCAGGCGGGACGATGCTCCGCTTGATTTTGATTTCCAAAAAGTTGTGGAGCAAAACCGGGATAATCCGATGTTTTACGTGCAGTATGCCTACGCGAGAACTCACTCGGTGTTGAAGCAATTTGCCGCGATCTTCTCCCAAATGCCAACCCCCACTGCGGCGCAGGTAAATCTAGATCTGCTGGACTCGGAGGCGGAGTTGAAATTGTTAAAAACCCTCAGCGATTGGCCGCGCCAGGTGTTTATGGCGGCCAAAAACCGCGAACCCCATCGCCTAACATTTTATTTGGCGGAACTGGCATCGGATTTTCATTTTTTATGGAATCAGGGGAAAGATAATGCTATGCTACGGTTCGTGTTAGCCAATGATTTCGAAAAAAGTGCAGCTAGAATGGTGTTACTGGAAGCGGTACAAAATGTCATAGAATCTGCTTTTCGCATAATCGGCGTAGCCCCCGCCAGGGAGTTGCGCTAGTGCCTCCTTTTCTAGACGACGAAGACGAATTTGACAACTATCTGGTTGATCGCGAGCCCAAGGCTCCGCCTAGCCGAGAGGAACCGCGGCGATCTGTTTTTTTCCAGGAAGATCGTAGATTTTTCATACTGGGAGGCGTGGCGTCGGCGGTGGCCTTTGGGGCGGTCGCCTATATCATGTATTCCAACTCTAAAGTCGTCGATGTGGACGAATTGCCGGTCATAGCCGCCGAAACCACACCTCTAAAAGAAAAACCGACACATAATGACGAGGTAGATCATCAGGATAAGGTGGTTTACGATAACATTTCCGGGGAAAAATCGCCGGTTACGGCTGTCAAAACCACACCACAACCGGAAGAGGTGCTGTCCATAAACGAAGTTGACATGGAAAGTTCTCTGTCAGACGAAGAAAAGAAGAACATCATCGAGGCCTTTGACGAATTGGTGCCGGACAAAGAATATAAGATTAACTACATTAAAAACGGCAAATCCAAAGGTGGTGATAGGAAAAAGAGCGGTGAACACAACAGTACAGACAGCGAACATAAAAAAGACGCTGATCGGAAAAAAAATAGCGAATATACCAATAAAGGCAGCGAATATGGCAGTGGCAGCGAATATGGCGGTGGCAGCGAGCGGAAAAAATCCTCGGCTGCAGGCTTTGCTGCCAAGAGCGATCGAAACGATCGTTACGGGGATAAAAAATACCATGCCGTGTCCAATGGATTAGTGGCGGTGGAGAAAAACGATGTTTATTCTTCTCAAAAAAACGCTGCAAAAAACGTCGCCGGCTCCGTATCTGCAAGAAATGGTGCTGCCGCTGCCCGCTCCTCATACAACAGGAATATTGATACTAAAGTCGAAGGTGCCGAGGACGATCCCCCGATCAAAAGATTGGAACCAGGATACGATGATCGCAGTGGATCCAGGAAAAAATCCAGCTTGAACGAGCTAATGACCAGATCATCCATGCCCGACACTTCGCCTCCGAAATTGGGCGGGAGCATAATGGTGCAAATAGCTTCACTGAGCAACAAATCCGGCGCAGAAGTCGAGTACAAAAGACTCTGCCAGCGGAATCGAATGCTAGGAACCATGAATAGGAAAATTGTTAAGGTGGATCTGGGGCGCTCCAAGGGCATTCGCTACCGAGTGCTGGTTGGTCCTTTTAAAAACACCGCCGAAGCCAACAAGTTAATCCAATCCATGCAAAACCACGGTGTGAACGCTTATATTTCCAGGTGATATTAGACTTGACTTCAAAACATTAGACTTCTTTCGCTAATTTTCGCGTCGCTCTGATGCCCGGACCGATGTTTGGATTTTTTCGTCTTTGTCACATAAAGGGTGTGAATAATTCTTCGCCAGTAGCCAGCAATACTGTGTTGTGCATGAGATAGGTTACCGTCATTGGGCCCACACCGTTTGGCACCGGCGAGATGGCAGCTGCTACCTCCGCTACCTGATGAAAATCCACATCTCCAACAACTTTTTTTGCACCATCGACTTCGATTCTATTGATTCCCACGTCGATGACAATGGCGCCGGATTTTATGAAATGTTTCTGCACGTAAAGCGATTTCCCGATGGCGCTGACGATAATGTCAGCCGTGGCGCATATTTCCGGGATATGACGGGATTGGGAATGAAGTAGCGTAACGGAGCAATTTCTATTCAGCAGCAGCTGCGCCGTTGGTTTTCCCACAATGGACGACCGTCCAAGGACTACTGCCTGCAGTCCTGATATATTTTCCCGTACACTGTGGATAAGATGCAGCACAGCCAGTGGCGTACAGGGAGAAATGCAGGGCTCCCCGGTAAATAATTTCCCCTGGTTGATGGTGGTTAATCCATCAGCATCTTTGCAGGGATCGATGAAATCTACCAATTTTCTGAAATTTAGTTCGGGCATCAATGGCGATTGCAGCAAAATCGCACTAACGGAATCATCGGCATTCAGGGTTTTTATCAGCTGCTCCACATCATTCTCCTGTGGATTGTTTAGCTTATATACCGTTGATTTAATTCCCAGCGACTCCGCCATGGCCTGTTTTCTGGACAAATAAATTTCGCTGGCCGGATCCTGGCCGGCATTTATAAGGGCGATGTGCGGAAAAATTCCCGATGATTTCAAGCGTTCGACTTTGCGGGAAATAATGCCGCCAAAACGGTGGGCAATTGTTTTTCCATCTATGATTGAAGCCATCGATATTCCTTTTCAAAAATTATGAAATTTTCATCATTAGGCGGGAAACAATATCCCCAACAAAGGTCAGGATTAACAACAAAAATAGCGGGGACAGATCTATAGTTCCAACATCAAGCCGAAAAGGCGTTTTTGCACGCAGATGGTTCAACATGAAGGCAGATAATCTTCCAACGGAATCCATAAAAATCATGAGAAACTTATTCGGACAATTAAACGCGTTCGCCGCTACCAGCCAGCCGAAAAGTACATCCACAATCACAATTCCGGCTGCAAAGGAAATTATCGTTTTCAACACCGACAAAAATGGGATCACTATTATGTCCATAAATACAACACCGAGAGTTATTCGAAAAAACTACCTTGGCATCTCCAAAGGTTCCACCGCAATAGAACCATCTTTAGCAGAAGATACTTGATTAATTCTTAATTGCGTTGATTCTAATATTTTATCGCAATGTTTTTTCAGGACGATTCCCCGTTCATACAGAGAAACAGAGTTTTTCAGAGAGGACTTGCCTTCCTCTAGAATTTTTACTATGTCCTCCAATTCCTGCAGAGCGCCCTCGAATTCCATTTCACTGATATTGTCGTTCACCGTCATCTTATTTTATTCTCCAAATCATGCTATAGATTACCGGGCACAGGATACATTAGCGACGAACTTTTTTATATGGCGTTGGAGAAAAAAAATAATCATCTAATAACGGAGGATGTTTTCTTCCTGCTGGATCGCATTGAGGGAAAAGGATATCCGGCGCGGTTGGTCGGAGGAGCGGTGCGGAACTGGCTGCTTAATATCGAGCCAACGGATATCGATATTGCTACGGCTGCTCCCCCTGCTGAGACCATGCGCATCTTTGAAGCAGTGGACGGTGCCAGGGTCGTTCCCACAGGCATTGACTATGGTACCATAACCGTCGCATTTGGCGGGAAATCCTATGAAATAACTTCGCTGCGGAAGGACGTCCAAACGTTCGGTCGCAAAGCGATCGTCCAGTTTAGCGATTCTTTTGTGGAAGATTCGCAGCGACGAGATTTCACCATCAACGCCATCTATGTCGATAAAAATGAAAATATTTTTGATTATCATAATGGAATGGAGGATATCTCCCAGCAAAATATAAGGTTTATCGGCTGTCCGGAGGATCGTCTACGGGAAGATTTTCTGCGCATCCTCAGATATTTCAGATTTGTTGTTTGCTATGGTCGCTGCAAAATTAATGAAGAATATCTGGCGTTGATAAACGGCCTGAAGGACCATATCACGCTCCTGTCCAGTGAAAGAATATTGGCAGAATTGCTAAAAATGCTTGCGGTTAACGATAGCCACCGGATAATTCCCGCCATGAAGCCTGTGCTGGATGTGTTATTCGATCTGGACCGCGATCCGCTGGAAGTGGTCTGCCAATTAAATATTTTTGCTGAAATGACAGCAGTCGAACGGCTAGGGCTGCTGCTGAAATTTTCCCGGCGCCGCGATTTAAAAAGTAGATATAACTTTCCCAGGCTGCTGAGTCGAATGATATCACTGGATCTGGTGGCTGATATTGATCTGGGTGCGGACATGGAAGTTGGCGCCGATAATTGCCTGGAACCGGTGCTACGCCGGCGGCTAAAGGGCCTTCCCGGAGATCTGCGACATTTTTTCATCTGCTATGCGGCGGTGTTGTCGGCCACCTGCAGCGGGAATGTCTCCGTGGTTGAAATTCTGGGTATACTGCGACGACTGGAGGATTTTTGCCGACATGGATATGCGGATTTCCCACTAAGGGCCGCGGATTTGGGAGAATTACCGCCAACAAAGTTGGAGCTTAATGAACTCATGAAAGCAACCAAGCACTTCTGGTTGACGGCTGATCAGACCGTCGGTCGAGAGGAATGCCGACAATTTGCTCTGGATTATGGCAAAAAATTAAACATTACAATGGCAAAAAACTAGAGCGATACCTTGTCAAGGACGCTTTACTTAAATCCCGGAGTCAAGCCCCAATAGCTGAAAAGTGATCCTGGTTCCAAGAACTGAAGAATGCGGACAAACAGGCGGGCAGGCGCCGGGTTGCACAGCTGCGCCTCCCCCTAATCTATCATTCACCCCGGGCTCATTAGACTTCTTTCGAAACAAAGATATTTCGAGGAATTTATAGGAGCATACGGAGCGCAGGACCGCAGTGTACATGTGGTACATGAGGATCCGAGCACCGAAGCGACGCAGAAATTA